>CAZZFC010000107.1:0-4225 GCA_964653325.1 uncultured Candidatus Saccharibacteria bacterium
AAAAGGGATGGGTTGGTGGCAGGGAAAACAACACGCGAAAAAACGGACCTTTTTAGCTCATGTGGTGAGATAAATTAGAGATCGTCATCCACGCCAATTTGGCCGGTAGTCTGAGAAGAGCTAAGGATCTGAATTTATTGTCATCCAGAGGCGTAGCCGAAGGATCCAGGTATTTTAGATTTTTTTGTATAGATATTTCGCTAAGCTCTGAATGACGCGGAGGTTAAATAAAATGCAAGTAAATTACGCAAATCCGCCTGAAATGACCCATGTACTTTATATTGCTACAGAGCCAAACGCAAGGGGAGGCCTTGCAAACTGCACCATATCAGCTAAAACCGGTATTGTTACTAGGCGATTTAAACATGTCAAACAAAATTGAAGTGATCTTATAAAAAACTATTTAACTAATATCTCGGCTGATTTCCCTGGAATAAATTTAAGATTTACCGATTGACCAACAATTAAACTGGATAATAAATAAGTTTGATTTGCTGGATTGAGGGAGGTAACTGTAACAATTAAATCATCATTAGGTAAAACCAACTCTCCGTTATCACCTGTAAGTGTAATTAAATCCGGATTAATACTGGTAATGACATAATCAAAAGGAACTTCGATTAAGGTTCCTTGTTGGACAATCAATGGGGTTGGAGTTGGGGTAGAGGGGTTAATCAGATTTGGGAAGAAGAATGAAACAGTTAATATACCGGTGATAACTAATAGTACAAAAATAACAACGGCTACCACAGGTAAATAATCATGAGGCTGATGATTACTTTTCATATTTTCATAATATATTAATTAGTTAGTTTTGCAAATAGATAGTTGCTTTTTGTCCTGGAACTAAATCTAAATTTAATTTTTGATTTACTTGTAGTTGATCGAGGGTTAAAAGTTCTTGATTTGCAGAATAAACCACGATTGCGGCAGGATCATTCGGTAAAGTCATATCACCATTATCACCAGCGAGAATTATTGTATTTTGATCAATTGATTTAATTTGATATTGAAAAGGAACTGAAAATATTGTTGGGATAACCGTAGTCGGGGGATTTTGTGTTTGTGGCGATTGATTGTTTTGATTAGAAAGGAAATACATCCCAAACCCACCAACCACTAATAATAAAACCAAACTAAATCCAAAAATAAGTTTGATTGAAGTAGTATTTGTTTGTTCTTGCATTTTATTCATCTCTACTTATATTCCAGCTAAATATTGGTGATGTTAGGACACGTGGTGCATTTAATAGTAATTTAGGATTGAAAATAAAATAATCTGAAGGATATTGGCTAATTTGTTGATGGGTGCGATTTGATACATAAGTACCAGATCCGTTAACGCCAGTAACAATAGTACCTTTAAAATTTAAGCGTAGATCAGAATATGCGCCACTTCCATTGGCAATTAAACTTCCACCGGCAATAAACAAGCCTTCAAGTTGTGCGGTATCGTCGTTTGGTGTAGTTCCTAGAGTTGGATTTATGATAATGTTGTCGCTTGTTACAATCATTAAAAACCCATTTGCACCAAGGGTTATGGTACTATTAATAGTTAGATCTCCTTCAACAAATAGAATCGCACGATGATTAAGGTTAACATTTGAATTAATTACTGAATTACCTGTAGCCATTCGGGTAATTACTACACCATCAGTGTATGCAGATCCGGTGGGTGAGGGCCAACTTACTGATCCTGCTGAATATGTGTAGTCAACTAATCCACCAGAAATAATTGAATTATATAATCCAGTATAACCCATAGATGCAGGCATTGTTTGGGTATAGGGATTAGAAAGCCAGAGTTTGGTTGAGTCGCTTGAAACTGGTGCAGAATTTAGGTTGATAGAGTTTGCTAATGAAACTACCCCGGATGACATTGTCGCGTCTGAGCGGATAAATGCCCGAGTAGCTGCGCTTGAAGGGATTGAGTTAGTAATAC
The DNA here is from genome assembly GCA_964653325.1 of uncultured Candidatus Saccharibacteria bacterium. Taxonomy (GTDB): domain Bacteria; phylum Patescibacteriota; class 4484-211; order 4484-211; genus CAZZFC01. The sequence goes on from CAZZFC010000107.1 coordinate 1,943, forward strand.
TGCCATTGACGTATAATTCCGCGCCATAACCCTGAATCCATCCATTCCTTCGTGCTGAAAGAGCTGCACTAAAGGGAACACTTTGACTGGGGATAACGTTGATACTAAACTGAGCAGAGTTAGTTGAACTTCCGGCACATACAAATTGATAATCGGTATTATTATAAGTTGCTGTTAGTCGATAAGTAGCAGTATTGGTTGAGGAAAAACAGCCTAAGTTTGAGTATGAAATAGATCCATTTGCAGAAGTAATGGATTGATCGTAGGTGCAACTAGCAGGGGCAGTTTGTTGTAATCGATAAGTAGTAGAATTAGTAGGAATTTGATCAACCCCGGCTTCGTAAGTACAGTTATTATTGATATCTAGGTAAGTTCCTCTGCCAGTAATATTAGCCGGAATAGGTGTTGGAGTTGGAATTGGGGTATTGGTCGGAGAAGTCGTATCACCCGGAACATTACATGAACAGGTGGCACAGTTACAATCAGTAGCGGTAGGACATGCAGAACTACGACAAACTCCTATATAACATAGATCAGTAGCACAATCGGCAGCTGGATTTGTTGGGGAAGCACCGGAACATATTTCACCACACCGACTAGGTACTTTACAAACTGATACCCAATTTGCATAACTTTCTCCGGCGGTGGCATCCCAAACACAAAAATATGCCCTAAGTGTACTTACGGCTGGTTCAATATAAATATCTTTTGATTTAATTGTACATGCATTAACTTCAGTCAGTGGGGTAACTCCGCCATAATTATTTTCCCAAACCATTGTTCCACCGCGATTGACATAGGCATTAAATCCAATGTAAGGAGCCGCTGATCCCATATTCGCGGTACGGAACATTTCCGCCGAAATCCGTAATCTTTTTCCACCTACGTTTGTAATATCTTGTGACCAGCAACTACGTCCGGTAGGACCGGCCGAATGAATATGAGCCGCACCTCGATCCCAATTTGCGGTAGTATACTGTGGTGTCCAAGGAGACCATCCAGATGTATCGGTATCAAAAGTGGGATTAGTTAATAATTGCGTACCAAGAGTACATGTAGGTAACGGGCTAGAGCAGATTGCATTAAAAGGTGTTGGCGTTGGTGGAACTGGAGTAGAGGTAGGGGCTGCACTATAAACTGGCATCCAGACTGCAGTTGTAAAATTTGTATTGGGATCAGACCACATGATTTTTTCTTGATGCCATTTTGCAATTCCAGATACTTGACCAAATGTTGGATTATAAGTAGCGTTTACACAAAGGTTATAATTTCGAGCTGGATCCGATGGTCTCCAAAGAACTTTATAGCCTTCAGCATAGTATGAATTGGTCGTAAAAGTGGCTTCACTAACTTGATTAGTCCAACTTAAGTACGCGGTTCCAAGGACTTCAGCACTTTTACCACTACCAACGGTTCCAACATCGTTCCAATTGGTGTCATTGGTGTAATTTGCACTTCCACATAGATTATATTTACAACCCACAAAATAAACCGTACCATCAGCACCAATCCCAGTTCCGTCGGGTCGGCAAGCGAGCGTTTTGGCAAACTGTCTATATGGAGCTTGACATGTATTAATATAACCCTCAAATTTACATGATGCTCCAACATAACCAGGTTCAAAGGTCCAATCCTGACCGATGTATGCTTTCATAGTCATTACAGCGGGATTAATAGTTACTTTTAAATTATAAGGACCGCAAAATGCTTCTGCCATACCCTTCGGCATGATTTCAATATAATAGAAATCGGAACGATCTGCTGTAAATATAACTTGATCGGGAATTATTTGTTTGTTTGCTGATATTCCAACACCTACTCCAGATAATTTAAAAACCCCCAAATCAAAATCCCAGTTCATGTTATAAAGATCTACCGTAACCTGATCACCCGTATTTGCTGAGAATTTATACCAGTCAAGATCGTGAACAGGCAGACAAATTGAAGCGGAATATTCAATGTTAGGTGAAATTGTACTAGGTACTTCACGAGTATTGTTCGGTTCAAATGAGTCTACAGTACAGGTAGATATTGCACCATGACAAAATGGGCCAGCATTTACAGTTGGAGCAGTTGTTGGGGTTTGAGTTAGTTCACATACTTTAGTGTATCTATTGCAACTACTGCCAACCACACATCCATATAAACCAGGTATTTCAGTTCCATTAGCATTTAAGCATCGGTCGCCGACATTAGCCCAAAATCTTGAAGAACAAAAACCACTGGTACAAAATTGCCATCTTTCACAACTACTATCAGTACTACAACCGCAATTATAGTTGA
>CAZZFC010000108.1:0-4140 GCA_964653325.1 uncultured Candidatus Saccharibacteria bacterium
TATTATTTTGTTCAATTTGAATAATTACCGATGGAAAAGGGGGGAAGGCAGTTACCGCAATTTGTTCAACCTCGTATTCACCAGGTGTGGTGATGACATATTCCATTTTGCCATTTTTATCCGCTTCTTTTCTAAGAATGGTCATTTCAGTTGGTTCTAAAATAATTTCGCCAACTTTATTAGTAATACTGATACCTTTTTTTTGGGTGTTTTTAATAACCATTGCTTAATAATACCATTAAATTGAAAGTGGGTAGATCTAAACAAGATATGAGAAAATTATGCCAGAATGAATATTCAATCGATTATTGATCAACAATCTAATTACACTCAAGACAAAGTAATTCTATTAGCTCACATTTTAAATAAGGATAAGTCGTTTATTTATGCTCATCCGGAATACCAGCTAAGTTTAAGTGAGAAACGACAATTTGATGATTATTATTCTAAGATAATAGATGAAATACCGTTGGCATATATTGTTAGAGAGAAGGAATTTTACAGCCGAAGATTTTATATTGATCGACGGGTATTGATTCCAAGGCCAGAAACCGAAGCAATTGTTGATCAATCGGTTAATCAATTAAAAGATCGGAAAGAACCAATTTCTGTATTAGAAGTGGGTGTGGGGAGTGGTACGTTATTAATTTCAATAATATTAGAATTAAAAAAAAGGGGAATAAAACCGATAAATATAATTGGGGCGGATATATCCCAGGAGGCATTAACCGTAGCGAAGATGAATTTGCGTCGTTATCATCTGCAACATCAGGTCCGATTAATTCAAAGTGATTTATTTAAAAAAATTCCGAAATATAAGTTTGATCTAATTCTTGCTAATTTACCATATCTTCCTTCGGTAGAATCCAGACTTAACAAATATGAACCGCAAATTGCATTAGATGGCGGAGTAAATGGTAATGAATTACTCCAAAAATTTATTAGTCAAATTGAAGAATTTCGAAAGCCAAATGGGATAGTTGTTATCGAAAAATACAATGGAGATATTGAAATTTTGTAGTTAGAGTTTACTACTTTTGATACAATCAATCCATGATTAATGTAAACGATCTTCGACAAAATGCTTTATTCGAAACGGAAGGGTCGGTCTTTCAGGTTTTAGAATTTCGTCGCCATAAAAACGCGCGAGCGCGGGGAATTGTCAATATTAAAGCGCGAGATATAAAAAGTAGTGGAATTCGTGAATTCACCTTTAAAAGCAACGATAACGTACAAAATGCTGATGTTGAAAGCCGTTCATTTGATTTTGTGTATTATGATCAACGAAAAGGAATTGTTATTCTAACTGATCCCGAAACTAAAAAAAGATTTAATGTTTTAGATACCGCAATTGATAAAGAACTTTTAGGATTTATGAAAGAAGGTTTGTCAGTACTCACATTATGTGAATCTGATGATAAAGGTGGCTATAATATTTATTCAATTACACTACCGAACACTGTTGAATTAAAAGTTACTCAAGCACCGCCCAATGAACGTGGGGATACTTCTCAAGGTGGGAGTAAGCCGGTAACTGTGGAAACCGGGATGACGATTCATACCCCATTTTTTATTAAAGAAGGCGATGTTATAAAAGTAAATACGGTTTCTAAAGAATATATTGAACGCGTCAATAAATAAACCTTTTTGTCATTAATGTGCCAAACGGATACTCACGACTTGAGTCGTTGGCGGAAGTGAGAATCCGTGGCATCGAATAAATACAACAACACTTGACGTCATCCAGAGCGCAGCGAAGGATCCAGAAATGCATGGATGTTTCTCCGCCCTGGGCGGATCAACATGACAGAGTTTTCGGATAATTACAATCACCCAGTAATGATTAATTTCTAGTGATACAATACAAAGATATGGCTAGTCTTGATCCCAAACTTCCACCCCAGAATATTGAAGCGGAGCAGTCAGTTTTAGGCGCTCTACTAATCGATCAAAATGCGGTAATTAAAATTGCCGATCAACTCCATACCGAGCAGTTCTATCGTTCATCTCATCAAAAAATTTATGCCGCGATTCTATCATTATATGAACGTCGAGAACCAGCGGATATTGTAACGGTCAGTGGTGAGCTTAAAGAACGAAAAGAATTGGAAGAGGTTGGTGGCGAAGCATATTTAGCTGAGGTAGTAAACAAGGTTCCTACGGCGGCTAATGTCGAAACTTATGCTCGGATTGTGCGGGAGATGGCCCTCAGACGTGAAATGATTGCGATTTCCAATAATATGAATACTGATGCCTATGGTGGCGAAAAGCCAGTTGGGGAATTGTTGGAAGAAGTTGAACAAAAGATATTTACAATCACCCAGCGTCATTTAGTCCGTAACTTTGTACCAATTAGAGATACATTAATGGTGAGTTTTGATAAATTGGAAGAGTTACATAAACATAAAACAGGTGTTCGCGGAGTCCCGACCGGATTTCGCGATATCGACAATAAACTATCTGGATTACAGGAATCGAATTTGATTATTTTAGCCGCACGACCTTCAATGGGTAAAACTAGCTTAGCTTTAAATATCGGTCAATACGCGGCCGTACACCAGCAAATTCCAGTTGGGTTTTTCTCACTTGAATCTTCTCGAGAAGAATTGGTGTATCGTATTTTGGCCAGTCAATCGGGCGTGGATTATTGGAAAATTACAACCGGAAATTTAAACGATGATGATTTTAGTAAAGTTGGTGAAGCGATGGGAATTTTAGCGGATGCGCCGCTCTTTATTGATGACTCGCCGGGTCAGAGTGTACTCGAGATGCGTACAAAGGCAAGGCGGTTGCAAATTGAGCACGGTGTGAAACTAATCATTGTGGATTATTTACAAATGGCGGTTAGTCGAAATTTAATTAATCGGGTTCAGGAAGTATCCGAAATTTCTCAAGGGTTAAAAAACATCGCCCGTGAGTTAAATTGTCCGGTATTGGCATTGTCACAGTTATCTCGATCGGTAGAACAAAGAGGGGAGAATAAACCCCAACTTTCTGATTTACGCGACTCAGGATCAATTGAGCAAGATGCCGATGTGGTAATGTTTTTATGGCGGCCAGCGGAAGGAGATCAGGAACGACCGGATCATATGAAACTGACGATATCCAAACATCGTAATGGTCCAGTTGGTGAAATCGACTTAATCTTTAGAGGTGAAGCCGCCAGATTTTATAGCATGGAAAAACGCAGGGAAGATGAGTAGTTACGTTAATTTGATTTGGCAGTGAATATACGGTTTGTAAATGTCTTTAATTGTTTTCAATCGGGAATTTGGGAAATATTGCTTTTTTATTTTTCGCAACAATTTTAAATGTGATTCGTAACAAATTATCCAAATAAATCTGACGGAACTTAGATATCGATAATCATTAAACTGACGAAATAATTCTTCATACAATTCAAATCCGGTTGGACCTCCGTACATGCCTACGATTGGTTCGTTTAAATCTGGAATCTGTTTGATTTTCTCTAAATGGATATCATCCGCAAAAGGTAGGTTGGCTAGAATAACATCAACTTTGGTATTTAGTAAAGGCTTTAATAAATCTCCTTGTTTAAGGGAAATAATATTTCTTAATTTGTGTTTCTGAATATTGATTTGAGTAACCTCAAGTGCTTCTTTATATAAATCCGTCGCATAAACTTGTTTTACATTAGGACAATTCTGGGCGATTGAAATTGCTAAAACGCCAGATCCTGTACCAATATCCGCGATCGTAGTAGTTTGATTTATCCGGTTAATTGAATCAATCATTAGTTGGCAGGCGTATTCAGTTGATTTGCGGGGTTTATGCACGTTGTTGTTAATTAAAAATTGTTGATTATAAAATTCAACTGTCTGTAATTTATTTGATTTCATTGTGATGATTATAGCGTTAAGTTATAATTTGGTAATAGCCGGGGTGGCGCCCACCCAAGGCGGGCAGGGAATGGTAGCCATTCCTGTTACTCATCACAGAATCTATTTTGATCTTGAGAACTAATCAAACTCGTAATAAGATTACGTTATGCCGGGGTGGCGGAATGGCAGACGCGCTGGACTCAAAATCCAGTAGGCTTAACACCTGTGAGGGTTCGACTCCCTCCCTCGGCACCACCCCAGTCATTAATGTGCCAAACGGATACCCACGACTTTAGTC
>CAZZFC010000109.1:0-4114 GCA_964653325.1 uncultured Candidatus Saccharibacteria bacterium
AAATCCCGGGAAATTTTCGATTACGGAAGTTGTCATTAACTGTCCGCCAGGCTCAAGACCAGCGATTACTAAAGGATGAAGTTCGGCTCGCGCATTGTAAATTGCTGCAGTTAATCCTGCAGGACCAGATCCAATGATTATTACATTATGTGTAGTATCCATTTGACTTGTAACCTTAACGGTTACGATTAATCATCGCAATAAAATCCTCTTTAGAACGTACCCCTACGGATTGTTCGACTGGTTTGCCGTCTTTAAATAAAATTACGGTTGGGATACTACGGATTCCAAATTGATTAGCAAGCGCCGGATTTTCGTCGACATTAATCTTGGCGATTAAAACATCTTTTACTTCTGATCCGACTTCTTCGATAATTGGACCTAATATACGACAAGGTCCACACCATACTGCCCAAAAATCGACAAGGACTAATCCCTTCTTGTTAATGACTTCTTGCGTAAAATTGGTTTCGTTGATTTGGGTCGACATAACCTAATTATTTTATCACACCACGACTGGGATAACTGCTTAATTTAAAGCCATAAATCAACAAATCACACTTTCCCTTATGTCTGGTCGAAAAATTGCTATACCGATTAACAATTATTAATATTTTTATTAAAAACCTTCCATTGCCGAATACAATCAAACCAGTATCTTTCAGTTACAAAACCAGTTAGAAAAAGTTATACAAACTACAATCATCAATTAATGGTATATTATTTAGTTATGGAATTAAAAACAATCTTAATCACAGGTGCAGGTCGTGGAATTGGCAAATCAATTGCCCATGTCCTTGGCGAACAATCATATCGTTTAATCTTAATTGACAAACATTTTCCTCATGAATTTGACGATTTTGTAGATCATTTAACTAGTAAAAATATTCCTCATTTAGTACTGCAAGCTGACCTAACCAGAACTGATGAACTTCATTGGTTACTATCCGAAATTAAAAGTACCTTTGGCGGGATTGATGGTATCGTACACAACGCCGGAATATTAAAGCGTACTCAATTTAAAAACTTATCTGAAGATGAATATGATTTAACGATGAATATAAATTTAAAAGCTCCGATTTTTTTAACTAAAGAATTAATTCCCTTACTTCGTGAAAATTCATCAATTGTTTTTGTATCATCAATTCGGGCGTATATTGGATCCGATCATGGACTTGATTACGTGGTTTCCAAAAGCGGAATGACTGGCGCGATGCGAGCATTAGCAATCGAATTAAGTCCAAATATCCGCGTAAATGCGGTTGCGCCTTATTCCATTGATACCAAAATGATTACCGATGAGACTGCTAAGCAGCGCCAAGAACGGGTTCAATCAATTCTTTTAAAACGTCTTGGCAAGCCCGAAGAAGTTGCGTATGCCGTTAAATTTTTGCTTTCGCAGGAAGCATCCTTTATTACCGGCCAAGTTCTCCATGTCAATGGTGGCGCATATTTTGGGTAAATAATAATCCTTTAGATAATTACAGAAAACCCCAGGAAATAATCTCTGGGGTCTCTGATTTTAATAAAAATTATCAACTACGCTCTCAACTTTGCTCTTAACTTACCAACTAATGATTGACTCGGCGTTTTTAATGCTACTTCAAGTTCCGCTAATTCTTCTACTAATGCATCCATTAACTCAGGTGATGTACCAGCTTTAAATAGTTGTAGATAACTTTGATCATATCTAGCTAGACAATAATTCCGACATCTTTCAGGATCATTTAATTGTTCACCAACTTCTTCTAATCCTGCACTATAGGTACCGGCGAGTTCAACATAATCTGGATTTCCCGAGTTTTCCACAACTAACTCATTCAAAATCGCAACATCTTTTTGTAAACCTTCATATAATTTTCGCACCCATGCTTCAGGCGTTTCTGGTATCACAATTGCCTCTCCGTCTTCTCCTGCTGCTGTAGTAGTTGGTCGTACCTTTCCTTCGTACATATATTAATCACCTTCTTTCTTAGATATTCTTGATAATTATACATTTACAAATACGATATACAAAATAATATTGGACACGTTCTCATCAATTTTTATACAAGACAACTATACAAATCAACTAATTATTTAATGAAATATGACAAACTAAACTTAATACCGATTTTTTAGAAAAAAATACGGTACAATTCAATCCATGAATAACCCAATTGGTTTTCAAGTAATTAAAACTAATTCCTCATCTAACGCCCGTCTTGGTAAAATCACCACTCTTCATGGCGAAATTAATACACCTGCATTTGCGCCAGATGCAACTTATGGCGTGATCAAACATTTATCTAGCAACGATTTAAATACCATTGGTTTATCAATCGTTCTTGGTAATTCTTATCATCTAAGTCTTCGCCCAGGAGTTGAATTAATTAAAGATCAGAATGGATTACATAACTTCATGAAATGGGACAAGCCAATGATTACGGACAGTGGTGGATATCAAGTTTTTTCATTAGTTCATGCTAAAAAAATGGGAAAAGTGCTTGAACATGGGGTAGAGTTTCGTGATCATATTACTGGTAGTAAACACCTAATCACTCCCACAACGGCGATTCAAAACCAATTAGCGCTTGGTTCAGATATTTTAGTTGTTTTAGATTATCCAGTATTTCCTAACACAAGAAGCGAAGATAATGAGTATTCGGTGGCACGAACAACCCAGTGGGCAAAGGAATCCAAACAAGCGTTTTTAAATGATCCTCGGTCAAAAGGGAAAATCCTAATTGCTGTAATTCAAGGCGCGAATGATTTAGATTTACGGAAACGATCGTATGAAGAACTCGCCGAAATTGGTTTTGATGGTTATGCATTTGGTGGTCACCCCGAAAATGATAAGATCGCAGCTTATACTGCCAATATTATTCCGGATGAAAAGTTAAAGTATATGATGGGTGCGGGCCCACCAGATGACATTAAAAAGTTTGCGAATATGGGTTGGGATTTATTTGATTGTGTAGTGCCCACTCGTAATGCCCGGCATGGATTATTATATACATCACAAGGTAATTTACGTATCGATAACAGTCAGTTTCAAACGGATCATACTCCAATTGATGAAGTGTGTGACTGTGAACTTTGTATAACTTATTCCAGAAGTTACTTGTATCATCTGTTTAAAGTCAAAGAACCACTTGCTGCCCGCTTAGCTACGATTCACAATTTAACGTTTTATATGAAATTAATGGAAGAAATTAAGGAAAAAATCAAACTTGATTAAGATTCAAAAACTATTTGAGGATCTCGATATTTTTCATCTTCTGCTAATGGCTTAATTGCTTGATTTATTGACTCTTTTAAGTTTACCTTTTGTCCTACTTCCCAAGTAATATTAAATCTATCCCTCAACATATCAATTACTTTTTGTACATTCACCTGATTTGACTCTCCGACTAAAGATATATTTTCAAAGCTACGATTTGCATAGTAACTTGTACTCCCATTTTCTCTAGTCATAATTGTTGCTGAAGTAATTTCACCACTTGCATTTACCTGTAATTCTAATGAATGTCCTCCAGTGGTATACGAACCACAATCGTCTAAAGAAATAGAACCACTTTCGGGTTTTGGTACAATTGGATTTTCCGTATTTAACCAAATATGGATATTCATTGTTGGTCCAGTATCACCATTTGGCCTTCTCGATACCGCATGTGAATAATAGTCAATTAATGTATCTTTCCCGGGCATATTTAAATCTTTATGTGACCTTACGATTAAAGAAGGAACAAATACAGTTGGCTGTGGAGTTGTCGGCTCATATTCAATCCGATGAGTACCTTGCGTTTTTCTTGGATCTGCATTTCGATCATGAATTGTCCTTTCTTGCCTTAAACTCCAACCGTAATTATTAACGCTAAAATCATCCAAAACACCTAATAAACGGATTTCTTCGGCGGTACACTGTTCATTCCATAATTGAGTCGCTTCAACAATCTCTCTAGCTTCTTGTTCACGCCGAATTTCATCTTCTGCAGCTTGTAAAGCTAACTCCTCGGGTTGTTCACCAAAAGGATTTAAATGTTTTGCACGTTCTTCAGCTAAGCTTTCATGCATTATCTCTTCTTGGTCTTTTCCTCCAAATCCTTCTCTTCCTGTCATAGATACAGTGTAT
>CAZZFC010000110.1:0-4088 GCA_964653325.1 uncultured Candidatus Saccharibacteria bacterium
ACCAGTATTACTATTTTCGGATGAATCAGCGACTGTACTGCCAGTATTTTCATCAAACTTCCATTCGGCCACTGGTGGTGAGCATGTCGAAGCATCACCTGGTACACAATATTCCTGCGCTGAACCAAAGGTCAGTTTTTGATCGGTGGTATTGGCTCCGGCTGGACTACCTAGTTGCGCCGCCCCACCAATATTAAACTCGCGCTTAATATCGGATGGCGTTAAGGCAAACGGGTAAATTTTAACTTCATCGATTGATCCATCAAACTTAAAATTGACTCCACTTGATGTATCGCCTATTAGTAAACTTAAGGTTGAAGTATCAAGTATATTGCCAACAGTAGTGGAGTTTTCTTGTATCCCATTTACATATATCCGCGCATTTGTACCTTGTTTTACACCAATAATATGATACCAAGTTCCGGATAATATAGATGTTGTACTATTTAGCCCATAAACAGTATCTGACGAAGCTAACGTAAGACTAGCCTTATCTGCTCCTGTGATATAAAGTAAATATCCATCTCGAGGAATGTTTCCATATTTTCCAACAATGCTTTCCTCTCGACTAACTCCATCTCTTTTTATCCACGCACTTAAAGTTATGTCACTAGACATATTTATAGACTCTTGATTTTTCACCTCTACATAATCATCCGTTCCATCAAACAAAACGGATCCACCCTTAACACCAGTTTGCTGCCAAGCAACACCATTTCTTAATTCTCCTTCCGCACCATAAGTACAAGTGGATGTTGATGCATGGGCCGTTGCAGTCCAAGCATAAGTTCCGTTTCCAGTTAACGATCCATCACAATATGGGGTCGTAGAAAAGGCTTGTTCAAGTTGTACTCCGTCTATCCAAATCGTTCCGCTGTATGTCCCAAGTGGCGGATCGAATCTTAATGGATAAATCGTAATGTATGTATCGTTACTGGCAGCCGTTAAAGTTAAAGTAAACTTCTTCCACAAATTATATCCATCAACATAAGCAAATTCTGAAGTATGAGCACCACTACCATTCCCGTTCCATTGGAAAAAATCGTTCCAACCGGTACCGAAATTATTGGTACTAGAATAATACCAAAATGAAACGGTATATGTAGTTGAAGGTGTGATATTAAATCCCTTAGAAAGCTGGTAATAATTTATATCTACCGAGTTTATATTTATTACTGCTTTGGCCGCTCTATTTCCGAATACTGATTTATCACTGCCAATCGAAGTGGTAACTCCCGTTGGATCCGCCCCATGATTCCAACCTTGCCAATCATTAGCCGTATATTCAAAACTCGGATTGGTTACAAGATTTGTAGTCGTTCCCGTTTTCTGCCAGGCGCGATTATGCGCAATGACACCTTCACCTTCATCAAATGGTAAATCTAAAACGGGTTTATTCACGCCGGAATTGTTTTGTAAGTTGATATCCCGAGCGTTAACCGCATAGTTATAAACATTCACGTTATCAATCGCACCGTAAAAGTTATTTATCGGCAGTGGATTGTCCGCATCAATTGTCCAAGTGGCAGGCAGGATTCCGCCGATTGATAGTTTGCTCGAATTTGTCACTGGCGAATGACTTGTACCCACATAAGTTTTCCCAACTAAGGAATTATTTTCGTAAAGTTTGTAGTAACCATCATTTTTATCGAACTCACCTAATACATTCGTATATTTGGTGGTTGAGAGATTTTGATTTCCGGATACGCCATTTACGCGTGACAATCCCGAATCCAAAGCGGCAATAAAATTCCCATCGGTAGTAGTTGTAATTGCATTGATATTCGCATGATTAATCGCCGGATTGGTAGTTGTAGTATACGCCCGCATTAAGGTATCGGATGTTAAATCGATGACCGATACTCCTCCACCTTCGGTTCCCGCAAACAATGTGCTTGTTGTCATTCCGGACTCCGATCCGGAATCTATATAACGATAAAGCCCCGAAACCGCCACGGCGTTGACTTGGTTCGACGACCCATTGAGAGTATTAGTCCCCTGGTTTTGCAAAGCCTTTTTCCCCACCTCATACATATGTTTGATCTGATCGGCAGTTAACGCTTCCGCCGTCACAAACGGTTCGTCGATCTTTCCATCAAAAGCTGTGACATTAGCCCCAGAGGTCCTTCCTATCTCCAAAGGCCAAGTACCGGCTTGAATATTACCACTCATCGTTCCTGTTCCGTCTAAACTTCCATTGAGATAGACTTTTAAGTCATTACCATTCCTTGTGACCACAATGAAGTACCAAGTACTTGCAGTAAGTGTAGTATTTCCTACTGCGTTATACCCTGTGGTTGAAGTATTTAATACTGAAAAACCTATGTTCGGCGCGGCACCATTGACACCAAATGTATATGTGCCGTTATTCACAGCACCTGACCACTTAGAAATAACAGCGTTTCCATAGGTTGCATCGAAACTGTCTGGTTTTATCCACGCTCCAATGGAAAAACTTTCGGTGCTAAAATCCAGAGTGTTGTCGTCTTCGCAGGTATTATCTTGATTATCATCTTGACATAGGTAATCGTCAGTGCCGTCAAAATCAACACCCGTACCGCGAACACCTGTAGTATATGCCATGCCTGTCCCGTTGGCGTTTTTAGCTGTCATTAGGTTTCCTTTTACCGAACGGTCAGTAATACCGGTTGTGTTGTTGGAGATTGCTCCTGATCCATTCAGCGGCCACATTCCGCGAATATCCCCAATCATTTCTTCGGTAATGTAATCTTTGGTTATGTATTTAACGGAACCGTTTGTTGCATCAGCTTGTTTCTCTTGAAGAACAACGATACCATTCTTGCCTGTCGGGCTGTTACTAAAGCTTAGATATACAGTATTACTTGTTCCATCAACAGTGGATGTACCTTTCGTAACATAAAGACTTCCGCCTTCTCCAGCTTGAGAATAGTTGTTCATCGAAGGAGAAGAATCTGACCAATAGGCAGTAGTTGGAGTAAAGTTTGTGGCGATACTTGTAACATCGCTGACAAAAAGCAGAGGTCTTGTGGAAGTAGCTTTATTCTTGACATACATATTTCCGTTATCAAGGAGAAATATTTTTATTGCTCCTTGTACAAATTGATCTGCATTTGAACTTACCACCGTCCTATCCGTTTCATTAATTAAAGAAAGTCCCCCATCTGTCGCCACCGCAACATAAGTTTTTCCGGCAATTACCGCGGCATGAACATCGTTGACGGTCTCATTAATTATTTCGTAAGCATCATCTGTTAAACTACCCGCACCGCCATCATTACGCGTTCCAAGAGTGCCACCGTACGTTAACTCACCACCCCAACCATCAGCATCATCTATAACTCTTGCGTTATCCTCAACAAAATCAAGTATGTGAACTCCGGCATAAGAACTTGCATTGACACTGCCTAAATAAATATTACCATCGAGGGCAAAGATTGCTCCCGGACGTACATAATCAAAATCCATCATTAATGCATTCGTTGAATTATAAGAAGTGTTAAACCTCATCCACATTGCATTTTCTTGGGCATCAAAAATATACACATAAGATAGAGTGCCTATGCCATTATCGACTGATACTATATAACTTTTTTCGGGAAATTCTTGACTCCCGCAGCGATCATGGGTCGCGGGGTCGCAATTTCTAAATGTCGCGTCAATTGTTTCCGTGTACCAGCTTTTCGTGCTGTCGAATCGCCAAGAAGTACCTACGGAATCCTTGGTGGTATCGTAAAAATAAATGTCGTTGATGGAAGTTCCAGAAAGTTGGGTAGTGATGGCGTTGGTCGAGAACGCAGTTCGAGATCCAGAGCCTGCCGAAGGATCACTGACGGTTGATAGTTGGTAGTTTTCGCCTTTCGAAACGATGACACCCGAAAGGGATTTCTCACTTCCGTTCGAAATGACAACACCCGGCTTGACAGCGGCGGAAAGTGACACCGAACCGGTTACCGAAAGTTTGGATTGGTTGTAAAGATTATTAATTTCATTACTCGATAATGCGCGGTTATAGATTCGGGTATCATCAATTTTTCCTTTAAATAAATTATCTTCTCCTCCGCACCCGGTTATTGCCGCAATGTGAGGTGAATCACCTCCACCATAAT
>CAZZFC010000111.1:0-4068 GCA_964653325.1 uncultured Candidatus Saccharibacteria bacterium
CATTTACCCAAGATGATTTTATTAAATTTATTTCGGAGAATAAAGGCAGTGAAGTTGTTCTCGAAATTGCTGAAAACAATGACGAAGATAGTCCGCATTCATTTATAAAACTAATCCCTCGTGTCAATCCTCCAGAAGGGCAAGGGGCTTTGGGAATTCAATTTACGCAAAATTATTCCGTTACCTATCAAAAACTTCCTTGGTACTATATCCCTGGGGAAAGCATCAAAACCTCTTATACCTTAACACTTGAAATTGCCAAAGGATTTTCCAGTATGATTTCCGATTTGATTGTCAAACGAGAAGTACCCGCCGATATTGCTGGACCAATTGGAGTTGCAAAACTTACCGGTGATGCCGCTGCCGCTGGAATTATCCCTCTGATGCAACTGGTGGCATTAATCTCAATTAATTTGGCCTTTGTGAATATTCTTCCCTTCCCGGCTTTAGATGGTGGACGGTTAGTGTTTGTAGTTATTGAAGGAATTTTTAAACGTAAAGTATTACCTAAATACGAAGGCTGGATACATTTAGCTGGATTTGTGATTTTACTCGCTTTAATTGTAGTTATTAGCTTTAGTGATATTAAGAAATTCTTCTAGTAAAATAATCTCCATTTAAGCGGGTAATATATCGCTTATATTCCAGTTGTGAAATCATAGTGACAACATTACTCACATTTTCATTAACTTGTTCGATCAGATCATCAATAAATATTGGTTCGGTTTTAATCAGCTCATATACTTTTCTCTCTAAATCAGAGTCAAATTCTAGCTCGATTAGCTTTACATTCGATTGAGGGTGAATACCATACTCCATCAAAATATCGGCTACTGTTGTCACAATCTTAGCCCCATTGCCAATCAATCGATTGGTTCCCAAAGAAGTTGAACTGAGAATTGACCCTGGTATCGCAAACACATCCCGTCCCAAATCTAACGCAAATTCGGCGGTCATTAAGGAACCCGACTTTTCACCCGCTTCAATAATTAAAGTCCCAACGGAAAGTGCGGCAATAATTCGATTACGTTGCGGAAAAGTATAGTGACTCGGTAACGTGCCTATGGGGAATTCCGAAACAATACATCCTTTATGGGCAATTAAATCATCCGCGATACGTGAATTCGAAACTGGTGCGATTAAATCAATTCCACTACCAAGGATCGCAATTCCGATACCGTTGTTTTTCAGTGTAATCTCATGGGCTAGAGCATCAATTCCCAAAGCTAATCCAGAGACAATTGTCACTCCCGATTTAATTAAATCAGGAATTAGTAGTTCAGAAACTTGCCTACCATAATAACTATACCCACGGGTTCCGATTATCGATAACGATGTTTTCTGAAGGGAAGTAATCTCACCACGACAATATAAAATTGCGGGTGGATCGATCAGGTCTTTCAATTTCGGTGGATATGCCAAATCATAATATGGGATTATTTGAACTTGATATTTTAAGACTTTTTGATATATTTTTTCAATTTCCGAATCTGGTAATAAAGTATAATCAGTTGGTTTTTTAATGCCAAAGATCGTTCCTTTTTTGATTTCGTTAAGGATTAAATCGAGATCCGTAGTTTGTTGAAAAAACTTGATGATAGTCTGATCACCGATACTTGGGATTGAATGGATTTTAATTAATTGCTTTATTTGTTGATCCATCAGTATTCTGCGTAAAATACCAATCGATAAATTCTTTTGCTAGCTCTGCGGCATTGGTGGATCCGCCACCTGATTCTAACATAAAAGTAAAACTAATTTGGGGATTATCCGCTGGTGCAAATCCCGTCACCCAAGCATGAGTCGCATATTCACCTTTGGCATTTAAACTGCCAAATTCAGCAGTTCCGGTTTTCGCCGCTACTTTAACTGGGCAGGTCCGTAGCGGATAAATAATTCCTTCAGATACCGCCTTAACCATCCCCGCCCGCGCGGATCGAATTATCTCAAGACTTACTGGTTTATCTTTAAATTCATTTTGGAACTTGTCTTTTGCTACATGCGGAATTGAGGTTTGCTGATCTAGCGAAATAATATTAGTTAGATTATAGATTTGCAGTGGGGTTACCAATAAATCTCCCTGACCAATACTCAGGTGATATGTGTCACCTAAATACCATGCTTCACTGCGCGCTGCCTCTTTCCATTGAGCGTCTGGAACTAATCCTTTTGCTTCATTTGGTAAATCAATCCCAACATAACTTCCCATCCCGAATGCCCGTAAAGAATTGGCTAATTCATCACTACCCAAACCATTTACTTGGCAAAGATTATTCGTTCCTCCACAATCAGGTGGATATCCACCACCAATTTTATAAAAATAGATATCTGAACTAACCGATAATGCTTTAGCAAAATCCATAAGCCCAAATGGACCACGTCCAAAAGTATAGGTCCAATCGGGAAATTGCCAACCACCAACGTAAATTACCTGTGGATCATCTGAAATAATGGTTTGTGCGGTGATGTTTCCCTTCGCAATTGCCCAACATCCGATTGCCATCTTTACTGTTGATCCAGGTGCATATATTCCACTTATCGCCCGATTCAGGAGTAATCCCCGCTGATCATTTAATACTTGAGAAACTTGATTCGGATCATCGAAAAAAATATTATTATCATAAGTCGGAATACTAACTAAACCGTAAATCTCACCATTTTCAGGATTTCCAATAATTACCG
Source organism: uncultured Candidatus Saccharibacteria bacterium (assembly GCA_964653325.1). Classification (GTDB taxonomy): domain Bacteria; phylum Patescibacteriota; class 4484-211; order 4484-211; genus CAZZFC01. Next base: position 2,683 of record CAZZFC010000111.1, read on the forward strand.
ATCCTCCGGTTGCTTTATATGTTTGAATCGCTTGTTCTAAAAGAGCATATATTTTTGCTTGAATTTTCGCATCAAGAGTTAAATATAAATTTTCACCAGTTATGGGTGTTTGGGTAATAATTTCATTTAATACTTGATTTTGCGCATCAATTTCCACAACTGCCTGTCCTAAGGTTCCCGAAAGAATTTGATTATATTGTTTTTCTACCCCATCTTTGCCAATTAACATCCCCGAAGAATAATTCTGGTTTTGATTTTGAGATAGCTCTATCTCCGAAATCTCTCCCATATATCCTAGTACCGTAGAAAAAATCGGTTGAACTGGATAACGTCGAATGGTTTCTTTAACTAAATACAAACCCTTGAGTTGTTCCCTTTTTACTTCAAAAGTAACCTGCTGCTCATAGCTTATCTTATGTTTAATTGTAAGAGGGGTTTTCGGACTTTTGAGTGCAGTATCAAAATACTTTTGGATATTTGTTTCGTCTAATTCAAAAATTTCAGTAATTTCATTAATTAATTGTACTCGCTGCTCTTCTTCGACTTCTGCCAAAACAAGCGCTAGTGAATTCACTTCTTCGTTACGAGCTAATACCTCTCCATTTCGATCATAGATTACACCTCGCTCCGGGGCAATTGTTCGATTATAGATCCGATTTCGTTCAGCTAATAGGCTATACATTGGACCTTTTATAATTTGCAGATCAAATAAGCGTCCAATTAGGAGTAACATCAATCCGAAAATCACAAGAATAATAAAAGCGAGTCGCCATTTATTTACTGAAAAAGTTTCCTCGATCGGTTTCAAACCATAAATTCCATCTTTCCAGTCGGTAAAATTAGATAGCGGGATATTTTTATCTGTACCGTATTGATATCGTTCACTAGGAAAAATTCCCTCGTGAATCATGATCTTTTTCTTCATAATGGGAATTTACTAACAATCAAACTATAGATTAATAACCCAGCTATAAATGAAAGTATCCGGCTGGCTAATCCTTTACTTAAAATTTTTTGTTCAATCAAAAGTCCAATTCCGGTACTTAATACTAAGGCAATAATATAAAGTCCCAAGCGATTTTGAGAAAGTAAATCTAATACTACTCCTCCAAAGGCGGCATAGGTTAGGATTTCAAGTTTTTCAAATTTGCTACTTAAAAACCATATCATTATATAAACCCAAGCAATTGGATTTCCATTGATTACAAAGATTGTTCCCCAGGCAACCTGAATCATTGCACTAAAAGTAATTAAAATTACAGTTGTATACCAAGCCATATTATTTGATTTCGATAAATAAACTCATTAAGTCATTTAATTGCCAAACCGGTTCAACACTCGCTTCCTTAAATACATTAGTAACATCTGATGTGATCTCCTTTAACC
>CAZZFC010000112.1:0-3999 GCA_964653325.1 uncultured Candidatus Saccharibacteria bacterium
ACTATTAATGCAGGATTTGAGAAATCTCGTCAAGGTATATGTGTCGTTATTGAAGGATCATCGCTTACAAGAGCGGAAAAAGACGTGCTTAAGGCAGAAATTACAGCTGCTACAGATGAAACAGAAATCGAAACTGCAGTGACTAATTTCGAAAATGCCTTAAGTCGACCGGTTGGTAGCTTTTTTGCTTCAGGTGGAAGGCTTGAAAATCTTCATCCTAATAAAATGGCGGCTGAATCAGTTACGGAAAAGTTCTATGCGGCAGATATGGATCGAATCGCACGGGAAGCATTACAACGAGAAATGCCCAAAGAAAAAGAAGAATTGCTCGATTTGAAAGAGAAATATCAAAAAGAAATCAGTTCTAAAGAGAAACTAAGGATTAAGAAAGTAAGTGAAGGAAAAGCAGCTGAGGCGCTTGCTTTGAAGAGAGAAATTGAAGAGTTACAGAGGAAACTTAGAGCGCTTGAACTTTTATTAACTACTGAAAAAGGTAAAGGAGTCAGTAAATTACTAAACAAAGATTATGAATTAGATGATTTAGATAAAGAAATTCCCGCTGAATATCGGGATGGTTTAGCAGCTTATCTTGCACAAGAATATGAAGTAGGAACCGCACCAGGTGCTGCAACTTATCGTGATGATATAAAAAACGCGATGAAAGCTAAGAAACCAACCAGATTTAATTTAGCGAAAGTGTTTATGAGTTTCTTGGGAACTAAGGTAGAATAAAAAATATGGATGAATTAAAAATGCTAAACAAATTAATCGACATGGCGGTTTTTGATGAAGTTCGCAAACAACTTTATCATGATGCATTGCCTAAAATGACCGCCGAAGAAAAACTTCAACTGGCGATGTTTTTGTGGGTAATGTTAATGGATAAAATTGATCAACGGATTATGGGTAAAATGGAAGCTATGGTTGAAGAAATGGCTAAAGATGGAAGTACCACAGTTTATGATAAAAAAGACTTTAAAGCGGTTGAAGATACCGAAATTACAAACTTTATGAAAGAACAACTTGGCGATCTTGAAGAGGAAGAGTTAGTTAAACTTAGAAATGAATTGAACTTTATTGGTGAAAAAGTTAAAGAACACGACGAAGTAATCTCTAAGTTTAAAGATAAATTATAAATTTTTTGGGTATGGATGAAGAAATGAACGGCGACCCAAACCCCACCCCACCTCCTGCACGAACCAATCAAAACCGTAATCAAGGATCCCGTCAAACTGGTGAAAGAAAAGAATCAAAACCTAGTTTTATTGATATTAGTACACTTCAAGGACCAGATGCTTTACGGGCATTAGCGCCGACTCTTACAAATCGGGCGGCAATTTTAATCTGGAATCATCGGAATGAAGTTGAATATTTAGGTCAACTGACAAGTTTAGAAAAAGAGTTAACTGATAAAGATATCAAAGCATTAACTGATTCAAAAATAGTAGCGATTCCCAAAAGTACCGAAAATCCATTAACGCCTCCGGCAGCACCCAAAGTCGAGACTTCTAAAAAAGAAGAAGAGAAAAAAGGGTTTTGGCGGAAAGCAGCGAATGTAATGAAAATCATTACTACGCCGATTTCTCCTTTGGGTAAAGGTAAGGTTGGGTATGTGCTTGGTTTAATTTTGGGTGGATCGCGATATATTTTTACCGTGGCAACACCATTTGGGATTCCATATAGCATTGGAACTGACATCGCGATGGCTGGGCTTGCTACCGGATTTCAATTATGGCGTCGTTGGAGAATAAATAAGGAAAAAGATCCCATTGAAAAAGCAAAAACTGAAGCTGGTTTACAAGCAGGTTTAAGAGGGAATATTGCCGGATTTTGTGCAGGTTATGCGGCAACTAGTGTGGCTAAAGCGATGACGATTGGGGTGGCCAATGCCTTACCGGAAGTCGGTAAAGGATTAGTGAGTGTTTCAGATTGGTTGGGACATGCGGGAGAAGGTTTAAAAGGTTTGGCAGGGTATGATCAGGCACGATTAGCTCATGATACTATGACTGGAATTACTGGAACGCATGAGGCCGCTTCGTATGTTGCCGGAAATCCACCACCGGGGATATTACAGGATATTAAAAATATTGGAATTAATACATATTCGAATGCTCAAGAAATGCTATTTAGCGCCGGCGAACATATTACACTAACTCCCGACCAAATGCGGGATGCAGTGAGTTGGAATTATGAAACACTACAACAATTAGCTCCTGATCAATTAAAATTTTGGGAATCAATTGCAGGCACTCCAACTAATCCGATTGTAGCAGTTGATTTTGAAACCGGTGCGCCTTTAATCGAGGGAATGCAAAAAGCGTTTGATAATTTATTTGAATTTGGTTCAAAAGTTGATCCAACTGCACAGTTTCATTTGATGGGGCATAATTAAATATATGGATAGCAAAATAATTGCTGAAAAAGTTGAGGAAGTCTTTAAAAAACTTGGTGCTACCGATGAGGAGATTGCTAAATTTTATTTATTGGCGATGGAGGTTGTGACCCGAGAAATGAGCAAATTGACGGAGGATGTGCTGACAGAAAATGATGCTCTATATCTTAAGGATTTAGAAAATGAAGCTGAGATTAATGATTATATTAAACAACGCCTTTTTGAAAGTACCGGCAAAGATCCGCAAGAAATTAGCGATGAAATTTTAAGTGAGTACTTACGTGAAGTGCAAGAGCGGGGATATAAAGAATTACTTGATATCGCGAAAAAAGCGGTTTAACTATAAAGTTTGAAGAATCTCTTGTTTAATCATGTCAATTTCATTTTGATGATGTAGAATTTGCACTGAATACCAGTTGGAGGTTGCAATATTTTGTCCTTGGTGTTGATTGTAAAGTAGGCGGAACATAATTTCCTCGGGGTCTTTTTCGGTGACTTCAACCACAATTGGGCTATTAATTAATGTTTGTAATCCTTCAAATACTTTAGCGATGTGAATTCCTTCTTTCTCAGCTAAGATCCTTGCTTTAATATGTTCTTGCACCCGGACTTGAACTGGGGCAAAACTAATATCTTCACGATTGGTCTGGGCAATGGTTAACCGGATCGTGCCAAACTGAGTATTATCCGTTAAGGTTTCTTGCACTTGTTGTAAGCTTGCAAAAAGAGCATTTTGATCAACGTTTGATGGTAATACAATGACCAATTCATCACCCTTGATTGTGGCCGGGATTGCTTGGTTTTGGGTAAAATACTCCTTCAAATCGGGGTTTTGTTGTAAAATATTTGATACCTGAGCAAATGTTTCTTCAATCATCCGCCAACTATCTTCACCCATCGTTTTCCCAAAGTTGCGAATTGATTCATAATCATTTCCGGCTTGATTAATTTTAATTTGGATAGCTTGGGCAGTCTCTAAGTATTTTGATCCAACGCCTACCACATCCAAGGATAGATAGATTGGGTTATGTAATCCAACGGCAATTGCATCAAATTCATGAGTTGAAGTGAATGGCCCGGTTAATTGTTCGTCACCAAATCGTTGATCATATTTTAAACCAGATACTGCTTTTTGAATTGTAGTTAACGCTGGTTGATCATCGATTTGAATTGTAGTGTCACGTTTAATTAACTCCATGGTTTGGGAATATAATTCACGTAAGTTTTGGCATTGCGCCATTTGGGAATCAAGATCATCTAGCGTAAAGCTTTTAATTACAAGGGGACTGGCTAAAATTTCACCATAGATTTTAATCAAATTCATTAGCTGCATCCGTTGTCCTACATCGAGAGATTTTATTTCCTCGGTTTGCTTAACAAACTCCTCGGCTTTGCCACCACGGATTAAACCAAAACAGTACTGACTAAAACCAAGTGTTTGTTCTTCATCAGGAATAGAAGTTAACAATTTTTCTAAGTTATATTTCTTAAATAATTCACTCACAACAATTCGGATTACTTGCGCGAGTTGAAATAAATACTCAGCACATTCTTTTGGATCAGTTGGAATCTCCTGATTTAATAATTGCTGCATTATAGAAAACTCG
>CAZZFC010000113.1:0-3989 GCA_964653325.1 uncultured Candidatus Saccharibacteria bacterium
CGCACGAGCTTCGAACCCCACTCACCTCAATTCGAGGCTATCTTGACGCATTCAAACAAGAAGCCTGGGAGAAGATTAATCCTGACGAGCAACAAATGATTAATCGAGTAGACCTTTCGGCGCAACAGTTGTCAAGTTTAATGGAGAACCTACTTTCAGTTTCCAAGATCGAAAATGGTACTTATCAGCTTAATTTAGAAGAAATCGACTGGACTTCATTTGTAGGTGATCGGGTCACCGATTTACGCCGTCAAGCCGATGAACACAAATTAACGTTGTTCTGGAATCCCTCCGAAATAAATATACCAAAAGTATGTGTCGATAAATTTCGCATTGGCGAAGTCTTAGATAATTTTGTCAGTAATGCAATTTGCTATACCAGTAAAGGATCTATTACCATCTCCGCACAATACGATCCGGTTAAAAAGCTAATTTTGACGGAAATCACCGATACTGGACAAGGGGTTCCGCCAGAAGCGATTCCTCACATGTTTAGTAAGTTTTTCCGGGTAAGTGGTACGTTAGAACAAGGATCCAAAGGCACAGGACTGGGTCTTTATATCAGTAAGGCCATTGTAGAACTCCATCATGGTGAAGTTTGGGTCAATAGTAATGGTATTGGTAAGGGTGCAACTTTCGGATTTAGCTTACCAATCAATCAACCGTCAGAAGACAAAGCGTAAAAGGAATTGCTCCACCGCCGCCAAATTTGATACCAAAGGGATTTGATTTAAGGTTAACCCAAAGAGAACAACCATTATAATAATTCCTACTCGAGAGATCTTCGTCTGATTGATTACCCCAAACACCCAAATGCTCATTAATGGAATTGCCGGTGCCATATACCGAGTTGCCAAATACGCATAATCTTTATCACCCCAACTATCTTTTAATAATAGTGCTGGCACCAGTAGCATCAAAACATACACGGTTCCCACAATTCCAAATCCAATTAATGAATAATTAGCAAAAGCTTTATTTCGGTTTCGGATGATAAAGTAGATTACCAATACAATTCCAATTCCAACAGTTCCTTCGGCCGTAAACCACTGAGTTGGATAAAAGGTAGCTGTTTGAGCGATACCACTTCCCCCAATAGTAACCTCAACATGTTGCTTCGCGACATCGCCCACAAATCGGCTTAACGGAACTTCAAAAGGCTTAATGACGGCCGCGGGAAATAAGATAAAGTATATTAATATACCGATGATTCCAACTTTTAGTCCCGCCCAAACGATGTTTAAGTGCTGCCAAAATTTAGGAAAATAGATCAGTGTCAGCACACCCATCATCGGAACCCAAAAAAGCGCCATGATTTTAGTTGCGAGTGCCAATCCCCAAAACACACCCGCCCCGACCACCCATTGATCGGATTTTTCTTTAAGATAAATGAACCAACAAATCGAAGCCAGAGCAATACTTGTGGCGAGAAGTTGATCTAACCAAGTTGCTTTTAACCCAATCCCAATATATGCATTGAAGGCTAAATATATCCCCACCAGGATAATTGGCTGACTTGAAACTTTAAACTTTTTCAAAAGAAGATATAAAATTAAACCAATTCCACTAAAGCGAACCAAAAAAAACACCAATCGATGCAAATGGTTAATTGCCTCCCCAGATGGCGTAAATATTTTCCAAATTAGTGCCGAAATCCACATCACCGTCACTCCTGGGTGGGCTGCATCGGTGCTCACATAAGTCCCTAACCAATCTTTTTTCTCAATTGCGGTTAAGAAAAGTTTACCATTTACCATCCAATATCCTTCATCCAGATTCACACACGCCACGGCAATTAATCCAACAAATCCAACCACAATCACGGCGAATATTAAATATGGCCATATTGATTGCTTTGGTTTTTGTAAATTATTATTTACTTTTGGATATGGTACTTCATACATCCACGGTTTAGGCTCTGCTACAACTTGCTCCTTTGACCGAAAGAATTGCTTTGATAACTTTCGGAACCGGAAATATGCCGAACGAATCTTTGCTTTGGATGTATGAACAAACCGCATGATCCAAACTATAACATATTCTTGCTTCACTTTTGAATCACAAATACCAGTTCGGTTGAAAACTGAATAATTTGATATTTAAATTGCAATTTCTTTAAGATTTGCTCAAACCAGTTTTGATAATAATCGGCCATCCCTTTATTTTTACCAGACAAACTCTCAACCGGAAAACTCACAATCAAATATTTTGCTTTAGTTTTTTGAATTAATTTTTCACTAATTCCTTTTTCTTGATGCTCAAGTGGCGGCAAAAGTTTCAACATGAATACAACATCAACCGGATCATACTCATCGATTGACACATCACCGCTAAACATATCCGCGTTCGCATAATCCAATGTATTTAACACTTGATTTAAAAATTGGACTTCAGCTTCGTCAATATCTATGGCTAAATATTTGATTGCTTTTGCATTTGGCATCCAAGGTAATGTCAGTGGATTTAGACCACAGGCAATATCTAAAATTGAGTTTGGAATTCCGGTGACTGCAAATATCTGCTTATAAAAACTGTCCAGATCGGAAAGTCGTTCCTTGGTTGAGGTTTGTAATGCCAAAACCGAACGGAGGATATCTTTAACGTCAATTTCTTCGCTTAGCTTTACCGTTAACGTTTGTAAGGTTTTTGAATAATCTGGAATAGTTTTCCAGTATGCCGCCCACATTTGATGCAGTAGTTTCCGTGCGCCATCTTCCACTAATTTAACCGGAAATCTTTTCGCACATTCGGTCACAACTCGCTCAACCGTAGGACGGTAGATTCCTTTATATTTTTTACTTTCACGAATTGAATTAACAATTACATCTACCTGGTTTTTATCCATACATTTATTTTAAAACAATACCTTTATTCCGAATCGTTTGTATTTTTAAATTAATATTCGGTGAAGCGTTGATTTTTTGTAAGTAATTATTTTCGTATCCTTTAATCAAATCAATGACCTCTTGGCCAGATAATTCCGACGCAATCCTTTTGCACTGATGAAACAGATCCACGTGTTGCATCAAGATATTCATATCGATAATCCCCTTGGTTTGAATTAAATATTTTATTAATCCATGATGCCCGCCAGAAAGTTCTAGATATTTTTGCTCCATCTCTGGAGTCAATTTAATCTGGAAACGATCTTCATTTCTCTTGATCACTCCTAATGCACCCGCTTGATCAAACGGTTTTACCCATATCCGTTTTTGGCAGAAAAAGTAATCATTTTCGGTTGATCGAGTGTTACCAAAAACATAAATTACGTTATAGCGCTGCGTCTCACGTAAAGCATATAAATTAGCATACAATAATTCCTGTTCACTTTCGGCAGGATTGCCCAAATACTTTTTTTGAACATCATTGCGATACGCAATAAAACGCATAACATTTTTGACACCCACATCCTTCATTCCAATAATTGAAAACGACTCTTTTAATTTAATGAATTCACCAATCTGTTTGCACTCCGTCGCCTGATAATTGAGTGGGTAATTTTTCTCTAAAACCGATTCTAAAGCTTTTTTCACTTCCTAATTATACCCTGAATGTCAGGTTTTTCAGCTTTAAGTCAACTTATTTTCAAGCAGCCTACCGTTAATCACTCTAAAGTAAGCTTTGACTGATTCGCACGTTACCATATTTGATCACAAAAAGGATAAGACTCATGAGCCGCGATGAATTTGAGAAAGTCCGAGGCCATTCCAGTTGGCAGCGCGTTACCGATGACGATTGCATCGACAAAATCGTTCCAGTGTCGCAGTGTTTTTCAACTCGCAACACCCGAGATATTTGGGGAATTCTCAACGCCCGTGGATTCGTTCACCTAGGGACGATCGATCGAATCCTGAATAAGTTCAATCTGGCGCGATTATGAAAATGATCGCGCCACTTCAACCTTATTAAAGTTACGATCTTTAATCTAGTCATTGAACCCATTTCAAAACTCGATATTGCGCAGTAGGATCACGATTAAAGCCAGATAG
>CAZZFC010000114.1:0-3974 GCA_964653325.1 uncultured Candidatus Saccharibacteria bacterium
ATGATGAACCTTCTTAACTCCATCTGCACCCGGCAGAAATTCAATCGTCGCATTCGGATCATCTTTATGAAACATCCCTTTTAAGGATGGTAATACTTCCGATACTTTTGCCTCCAAATTAAATAACTGCTCCCTTTTTTGAGCAAGTATTGATCTTAAAACTGATGGATTATTCGCTTTGACAATCGTTTGACGTTTACTAAAAACATCACCTTGATCTAACCGAATTAAACCTTTCAGCGATAAATTCATCAGGGCATCGTAGACTGTGGTCCGGGGAATATGGGTCATTTTTGCAATCACAAACGGTGTTAGCCGTTCATTTTGTAAACAAGTAATATAAACTGTTGCTTCGTTCTCAGTTAGACCATATTGAATTAAAACTTTTTTAGCCTCATCCATATTGCTTAGTCTACCAATGTCGGAACTATCCGTCAATTTTGACATTAACTTAAAATCAGCATAAAATGCCTTTATTCATGGGGATGTAGTTTAACTAAAATGTCGATTTATCGAAGATATTGGGTAAAATCCCAGTCATCTCCACCAAAAAACCTTATTGTCATTCTGAGGGAATATTATGACCGAAGAATCTATCCATGGATCCTTCGTTGCACTCAGGATGACACGAAATGTAAATATAGACACACAAGAATACCTACAACAATTGATCACTACGATCCCCTCATATTCTTTGTCTGAAGCAGAACAAAAGACCATTCAATTTGAAGGGATTCAAAAATACATCTACCTCCTAAAGATTATTTCAAGTAAATTTAAAGCCAGCTCGATTCCCCAAGAACTTGACGTTAAAATTAAACACAACATTCATCAATCAATTATCGACCAATCCCCCATTCATCTTACGATTCCTTTTGGTGGATATAAAAAATGGCAGTTACCTACTTACCCATTACCCGATTGGGCGGAACTATTTAATTTAGTATTGATCCGAGATTATGTTTCATCAATTGCCGCCGCTTACAAACCTGGTGTGATTATCGAATATTTTTCGGATGAAATATTTGTTAGTCGTATGAACAATTACCCCCAAGCTGATTTAGATCAATATAATAATGAATTTAACAATTTCGTTACCTGGTTTTCCCAATATTTACCAAAAAAATATAAGTGTTAAATGCAGTAAAATTCGTGATCAAATCAGCCAAGCAGAATTGATGCAGCGGTTTGATGTTGAGATTGAAAAACAACGTAATCAGTGGAATCAGCTACCTGAGGATCAGAAGAATTATCGTTTGGAAAAATCAGAGAGAAATTACAAAGCTGATTTATCATCTCTCCCCATCGATGAAAAGAATAAAATACTACTTGAATCAACTTTAGTTCATGATGCATTTATCTTTGGAGACTGGGAAACTGGCGTTCCTTGGGCGTTTGGTGAAAAAATGATTCCGATTGGTTTTAGATATACTGGCACTTGGGGAATTCATCTGCGATCATCAGTATCATCCACGGTTCAGTTTTGGATTGGGATTGGCGCATTAAAAAAACGCAAGGACTCATTGTTGCCAACTATCCTGACCTATCAACAATATTTAGAAAACAAAAGCAATTTAACAAATACCCAAGTGAATATCATTCCGCTGCCAAACCCAAATTTGCAATCTATTTTAGAGGTCTAATGTGTTTTTCAAAATCGGATACTAAAGTGATAATTGAATCGCCCTGACCAGTTTTTTCCCAATCAACTTGGGGTGGATAATAATCTTCTGGACGGAAATTATTAATTAAATCATAATCTTGAGGCGTCATTTCGAATTGAATTGATGCAATATTTTCGTTAATATGCTCAATATTAGCGGACATCACCATTGGATGATAGCTCAAGTGGCAAATCCAATTTAAGATAATTTGATTTTGCGTTTTTCCATATTTATCAGCAAGCTGTTTTAGCAATGGCCATTGAAATCTCTCGCTCATATTACGCCTTAACGGCCGCCAGATAATATTTAATATTCCAAGTTCATCACATAACTTAAAAACCCCTTTATCTTGTAATGCCCTAACCTCAAAACTCAAGTGTCCTTCATGTGCAAATACGCTATCGCTAAATTCCGCTTTAAAAGTTTTGATAAATTCTGGTCCGCAGTTTGAAACACTCACAAATCGGGTTTTGTTTTGTTCCAACAAATCATGTAAATACTGAAAAATAACAGTTTGACCAAATTTGGTGACAATTGATTGGGTAATTAAAGTTGAATCCGCATAGTCAGTTTTGAAAGTTTCATAAAACAAATTTATGTCGTTTTTCAAAACGTCAATATCTACCAGATCTCGTGGGTATAAGGAATTAGTTAAAAACACATCTTCCCGTTTTACATTACTTTGATCTAAACCTAATTGATAAAGTCTTAAAGCATTACCATGACCATATCCAGCCGAGATTTCGCCGAAATTTAAGCCTTGATTTAGACTATATGCAATGGCATCAATGTAAACTTGATCGTTTTGAATTTCAGTAAGTTCCACATCCCGATGCCCCCGACCACCAATACCATAAGTCCCAATCCCGATTTTGGATATTTCTTTACCTGATTTAGTTGTTTTATTCACAATTTGAGTATAACAAATACGATCTTAACTGCTGACACTCCCGGAGTCGACTGATATAACGCCAACATTAAACTTCGTAAACTTTATGCTTTAAGCTTTATGCTTGTTTATTAATCATCTGTAATGCTTTTAAATAAACATTTTTCACACCACTATTTGGTTCAGTTTTAATTAAATTTTCAATTTTCTCTATTAACTTTTTTTGCTTGCTTTTATTAGATTTTGCAATTTCTCCTAAAGCTAATGCGGTACTCCAACGGACTACCGTACCTTTATCCTTAGTATTTTGTAATAAATTCGGAATCGCTTTTTCGACTTCCTTAGGCAGTTCTTTGGCAATATTCGCAATCACTCGAGCCGCTTCCCACTTCACTCGCGGAGCTTGATCTTGTAAACAATCAATGACGGTCTTTACATACGGTTTGGCAATTTGTGGGTTTGTTTGCGTGACATATTCCAATGCCTCGATACAGGTTCCCCTTTCGGCATCTTTACCTAAGTGAATTGCGTTAGCTAAGTCATCAACGGATATTTTGTTCGCGAGAAAAAATTGAGAAATATACTTATTTAACTCCTTTGGCTTCAGTTTAGATTGTTGTATTTCAATTAGTAAATTCATGTTTTCAATGAATCATCACGGGCGCCCGGATGATAATATTTTTCTACTTCCACCGTTTAAGTGCTGGAATTAACTCCATCATTTGTTTTTCGGCCTGATCTTTATCTGATCCATACTTCACCATCATTTCGGTACAAGATTTAATCATTTCATCTTTAGTGATATTTGGATTGGTAAACTGACCATTTTGATAGCAATAAGTACAATATTCTTCGTTTTTACTCATATCTGGGTTTATTCCAAAATCGCTTTCAATCTTCATGGGCATGCCACAACTTTGGCAAATGATTGGATATACTTTTTGACTCATTTTTTTAACTCACCTCGCTTTCTATTGACTATATTTCTCAAACAAACTGTTTAATGCATCCGATTTAATTAGATTAATGCCATCTTGATCTTTACGTATAATCACTAAATACCGATCACCTGGCTTAATATTCATCTTTTTCCTAACACCAATCGGTAATGCGACTTGCCCTTTGCTGGAAACTGTCACCCAACTCACAAATTCATTTTCTGCTACCTCATTTTCCATAACCCAATCGTAAATCAGGTGTACATAAAGTCAAGTAGTAAAAACAAGAAATTTCTTACAAAATATTATTCAATCCTTATCGTTGTATTCCTCGATCGGTTTGGCTTGTTCCCATAATCGGCTAAAGATGGCCATTTGTAATTGCATTAACTGGGAATTTTTAATCTCAACACCCACTATTTCATCTTGACACAAGTTTCGCACTTCAATTAGGTTAGGTAGCTACTAATTCATATTCCAATT
>CAZZFC010000115.1:0-3962 GCA_964653325.1 uncultured Candidatus Saccharibacteria bacterium
TTTTCGGTACCTGAATTCTACCCCCACTGGATCACTTCGTTTTAGAACCTAAGCTAATTTACAAAATGATTTCTGATAACCTATAATCAACTTGTAGCACATCTCACAATTGGAGGAATTCCATGAGAAATAACCAATCACCGCAAAGATCAACCTGTTTCCGATGTGGGTTGATTATCTATCTCATCGGAGTCGCGATCATGGTTGCGCTATCATGGCCACGAAACAAGACCGAAGAGCGCATATACTATGCGGAGAAAAAGGATGTCGCCATCGCATTGGGATTTTGCCTATCATCTTGGATCGGTTTCATCGTCGAAATGACCATTGGAATCCTGGCTGGATTGTTAATAGCAATCCAAGATGAGCAATCAGCCGCAAAGGAGTAGAACATGATTGACCCGTCGCTCCAACCACTTGTCGGCCCAGCAGTCGCAATCGCGGCTGTTGGTTATCTAATGATTGTGGCTGTCGCGATTAAGTTCCTTGAACCATGGAACTACTCAACCCGCTATCTCCGCGGTCTCGCTTGGGCATTGGCGATCCTCTGGCCGATCCCGCTTGGAGTCATGCTTCATTACGCCTTCAAGTACTTACCAGAGTATTTGAAATTCAGGAAGCGCGCTTTCTGCGGTTGATCTTGATGTGAGTCAGATCACTCACCCACCATCTCGGACGGTAAGCCCCGTACCGCCCGAGATGAATCCTAATTAATCCGTAGTACAATAATATTTGATATATACCCTCGTAGTTCAGATGGATAGAACGTTGGGTTCCGAACCCAAAGGTCAGAGGTTCAAGTCCTCTCGGGGGTACCAGATATAGTTTACGAAGCTAAATGTAGGCTATATAATGACAAATTATCGTGAAAAGACTATTTACAAATAACACAATTTATCATATCTATAACCGTGGCGCACGGAAATCAGAAATATTTCGAAATGATATGGACCGTCATCGATTTATTGAACTGCTCGGCTGGCATCAGAAGTACAAGTACCCATACAGTTCATTTCTAACCCGAATGAATGAAGCAACCTCACCCAACAAAAAAGAAACTGAAAAAATCATTGGGACATATCACAAACATTCACCTATTCCTGTAGAAATTTATACTTATGCCCTTATGCCTAATCATTTTCATTTGTTAATCAAGCAGTTAAGTTCCGGTGGAATCACGCTTTTCATGCGTGAGTTAGCAATAGGGTACGCTTTGTATTTTAATCGAAAAAAACAATGAATCCGGAAGTGTGTTCCAGGGGAGATTTAAATTTGTAGAGATTAAAACTGGTGAACAATTCCTAAATGTCGCACGCTATATTCACCGCAACCCAATTGAATCTAATTTAGTTGAAAATCTTGAACAATTACAAAAATATCGCTGGACTTCATATTCCGAATATTTCACCCCGAATTTACAAAATACCGTAACAAAGACCAATGAATTATTAAATTATTTTACTGATATACAAGATCTTGCTAGTTTTACAGGCAGTAGCAATCAGGTTGATATCGATAAACAACTAACATTCGATGGCGGTTGAACGCCAATATCTAGTTTCGTAAACTATATGTTACATCCTTTTTGTTTTTTCATTTTTCTAGTAAAATTATCTAAACTATGTCTATATATTCTTTAGATTTTTTCGGTATCAAACGTGAACTTCCGATTATTCAAATCAGCCCTAACTTTAAAGTGGCTTCCGTAAATTTACTGGGTGACGTGGAATTAGTCGAAACTGCTACCGAAAAATTATGTGAAAAAATTAAGGAACTAGAATTTGACTACTTGGTCGGACCAGAAGTAAAAGTGGTTCCTTTACTGCAATCAATGTCAAAATTATTAAATAAAGATCGTTATATCGTTTGTCGAAAAAACATTGTGGGATATATGACTTCACCGATTCGTTCAAAATCACAAACGCTCGTTCTTGATGGTCGAGATGCAAATATGTTAACCCATAAAAAAGTAATTATTGTTGATGATGTGGTAACCTCAGGTAAAACCATTTCCGCCATCGATGATCTGATGAGACAAGTAAATGCTCAAATCGTTGCTATCTGTACGGTTTTCACGCAAGGCGACGAACATTTAAAGCTAGAGCGTGAGATTATCGCCCTTATGCAATTACCCCTTTTCTAAGCCATAGTATTTGATTGACAGTTACATCATAAACCAATAGCATTTAAAGGTAACAAGTATAATACCTCTCGCCGAGAGGAAACTTGCTTACAACATTATGTTGAAAGCGAGATCGATAAATTGGCAATCTAGTAACCACCGGTTTTGGGTTTGTTCCCAAGGTGGTTTTTTAAATTCTTTTTCATCTTCTATTTTCAACAACTTAATTATTTTTCAAATTTGAACCTTAACAATTTATTGTAAGTAGAAGAAGAATCGAATGATTAAGAACAAGTTTCTTAGTCGTTTGAGATTCTTCTACTCACAAACTACAAATATTTTCTGATGGCAGAATTATACAGATCAAGATCTTCTCACCAATGCATTGTCATTCCGAACAAAGAGACCTGCCTGCGCAGGCAGGGGAATCCCTTTTGTTTCGACATTTATTACAAAAAAGATTTCTTTGCCTACGCAAACAAGGATGACAAAATTGTATGTCATTTCGAATCCCGAGTAAAACGAGTGGTGAGAAATCCCTTTGCTCTTTGATATTCACACAAAAGCGATTTCTCACATTCGTTCGAAATGACAAATGGAATGATCTGTACTCATCTGCCATTAGAAACAAGTAAGTCGATCCAATTTACTCCGGCAGGGAAAGGACAATTTATTGAACGAATAACTGTAATCTCAATCGTCGTAGGTTAACCAATCTCAATTCTGAAGGTAGAAAGGGAGACACTCACGTGAAAACCAAGGCATCTCAGTTGTTCGCAGTGCTAGTAATCATCGCACTGCTCGCTGGTTGCGCTCCTGCACCAGCGCCCGCCCCGGTCGTCGTTAAAGAGACCGTCGTTGTCGAGAAAGTTGTTGCTGCAACACAAGTGCCCGTGAAGAAAGCACTTGTGCCTTTTGGCGTCCAGCAGTCGTGGAAAAATGACGCCCAAAGCGCGCCTCTGCACGTGGCAATGATGGCTGGCTACTATGCCGAAGAAGGACTCGACGTCAAACTGGTCGAAGGTGGCCCAGGTGTCAACGGAGCACTCAACACTTTGGCTGGCCGTAACGGTATCTACGTAGGATTCGAGGCTGGTGACATCGACCTCATCCCTGAGCGGGTTGAGGGGAATATGCCGTTTGTGATCATCGGCGCCCTGATGCAGAAAAAGCCCGAGGCCTACATCACCCTTGCCAAGAATGTTCCGTCTGGCGTGAAGGTGGATCCTTCGCTGATGAAAGGTAAGAAGATCGGCGTCGGTGGCGCGGAGAACTACAAGCTCGAAGCGTTACTTGCTCAGGCCGGATTGACGTTGAAGGATGTTACTCCGGTTCGGATTGACGTCTCTTCCGTGCAGGCTCTGTCTACCGGTCTGGTTGACTGGGCCAACGGATGGGTCATCAACCAAACATTCGATATTGAGCAGACCGGTGCCAAGTGGGAAGCATTAGTGTTTGCCGACTGGGGAGTCCCCATGCACGGCAACGTCATGTATACCACAGAAGAACGGATCCGGAAGGAACCTGCGTTGATCGCGGCCTTTGTCCGAGCAACATTGCGCGGTGTGCAACGGTGTATCGACGATCCCGAATACGCCGTCCAGGCTTCACTCAAGCTGGGCGGTGGCTACGATACACCGGAGAAAGCGCGCTACGTGATCACTGGCATGAACAAGCTGGCTGTGTCGGATGCAACCAAAGCGCATGGGCTGGGTTGGGTGGACAAGGAACGCGTGATGAGTAATGCACGCTTCCTGAACAAGTACACCGGTATACCGGTTCCACCCAATGTTGACGCGTTCGTTGACATGCAGTTCGTCGAAGCGGCCAATAAGAAGTA
>CAZZFC010000116.1:0-3933 GCA_964653325.1 uncultured Candidatus Saccharibacteria bacterium
ACGTCTCCTTCCCAAGGAGAAGGTCGCCGGTTCAAGTCCGGTTCACCGCTCCAAAAGTATTTATTGCCGGTGTAGCTCAGCGGTAGAGCAATCCCTTCGTAAGGGATGGGTCGGGGGTTCAATTCCTCTCACCGGCTCCAAAAAAAATGAATCGTAAATTTAAACGGAACAAACAAAATAAAGTTCAAACAAACTATATTTATAAACCAAGTTCATCATTTAAAAATGAAGAAAAAAAGGTAGTTTTACGACTTATTATGCTTGTGCTTCTAATTATCGGTTTTGCTGTTGTTTTGTATTTATGGGGTACCGACCTTGTTGCATATATTGGAAATACCCAAATTAATCCATCAATAATTAATCAATCGCCAAAGATAAATAAAAAAATCATCGCTCCCCGTTTATCTGATTTACCATCTTTAATAAACACCAAGCAAATTACGATCTCGGGAGTCGCATCATCTAAATCCGAAGTTGAAATATTTGTAAATAATATTTCGGTTTTAAAAGTATTAGTTAACGAAGATGGTACATTTAATAACTCAAATATCGATCTAATTGAAGGTGAAAATACAATTTATGCAATTTCGCATGATCAAAATCAAGTTAGTGATATGTCGAATATTTTAACAATTGAACTTGATACTCAAAAACCGATTTTAACTTATACAACATCTAAAAATGAAGAAACCAAAGTAGTTACGTTCTCAGGTAGTGTTAAAAGCGGTTCATCGTTATATATTAATGATCGTCGAATTATTTTATTATCCGATAATACTTTTACTATCGAATATAACCTCAATATGGGTGAAAATGAATACGCGCTGATGGTAGAAGATCAAGCAGGTAATCAAAACGCATATACCGAAAAAATTCAATTAGCTAATTAATCCGTTTGCTTATAATTAAATTCGAATTATCAGATAGCAAAAATATAAATAAAGTTAGTATTGGAATATAAAAAAAAGAGTTTACAAATTGGGAATGAACTATTAGACCAAAACAAATACCCAAGGAGAATGCATTCTCCTTTGATTTGTAGCAGGTAAATATTAAAACCGTTAAAAACAACAAGTAACTAAATAGGCCGATAAAACCACTTGTTTCAAATATAAATAATAATGAACTGTCCGCACCTGCCCCAGAATGACCGCTATCTTGATTAACTCCCCTCAAATCCCGGAAATAACCGGTAGTCTCTTTTGTATAACGTAAGTTATTAAAACCCACACCTAATAGTTGATTTTGTTGGGCAATTAAATTCAGTGATTTTTTATAATCATTAAGTCTAATTGATACTGTATCATCAAAAGTAAATGCACCAATTACTCTAGTTTGAACTCTAGGAATAAAAATAAAAGCGAAGGTGCTAAGACAAATTATTCCTATGATAATTCGACGATCTTTAAAAATACTATAGGTACTCATTGTAACAATAAAAGCTCAATAGGTACTCCTTGAATTGCTCAAAATTAACATAATTAATAATAAAACCATAATAAAAAAATATATGAGATTTTGTGATTTAATTCTTGTTTTATAAATTAAATTAAAAAAGTACATAAACAAAAATACATAAAATAGTCCTGCATAATTAGGGTCGAAAAAAGTAGAAAGAACTCGATAGTAATGTGGATCCCAGCCTGAACCGATGAATTGCGCAAAATTTGGAAATAAAAGATATTGAACTATTCCGGCAATTCCGAAGAAGCTACCGACCCAAATTAATAATTTAATTGGAATAGTTTTGAAATAGTCTTTAATAATAACAAACAATCCAAAATATAGAATTATTCTAATATAATAAAAAGTTGCAATTAGTAAGCTATTTAAGGGAACCCATGATAAAGAATTAATTAATGAAATTCCAAGAATAAATAATAAGTTCACAACCACAAAATCAAGAAATGTGATCTCGAATTTCCTTATTTTTAGTTTTTCAACGAACCATAGGACCCAAATCAGACTAATTATTAAATCTGATATATATATTCCTCCTTCACCAAACCAACTTATTGGTAATCTACCAAGCTGACCAAGAGTAACCGAAAACAATAAAAGCCCCAGTAATAGTTGAATTAGCCGATTCATTTATTCATTGTATTATAAATCATAATAAGTATTTATCGAAACATTTCACATAAATAATGTAAAATAAACCGGTGAACACTATCTTTAATCTCGGACTCAATACGATTTATCAAATACTTGGCCGCATGACAACAGCAGTTGCCGGGTTAGTTATTACCCGATTAATTACTTATAATTTTGGACTCGATGGCTATGGACAATATCAAATAATAATTACTTACGTCACTTTGTTTTGGATTTTAACCGATTTTGGATTTAATGCAATTGCAGTTCGGGAAATGACTTCTAACAAAGACAAACAAGCTGAAATTTATTCTGCATTAACAATCGTTAGATTGATTAGTGGTTTATTGTTATTTTTAGTTTCAATTTGTATCGTAATGTTTTTCCCATACGATTTAAACATGAAAATTGGCATAATTATTGCAGGAATTAGTATCTTTTTTCAGTCAATTATGGGTATTGGGAATATTGCCTTTCAAATTAAACTTAAATACTCATTCCAATTAATATCTAATTTAATTGGCAGTTGCATTGCAATAATTTTTGTTTTAATAACAATAAATTACAACTTAGGAATTTGGGGACTTGCGATATCTTTCATGGCTGGTTCTTTATTTATGGGTTTGTTAAATATAATATTTGGATACAAATTAATCCCTTTTCAATTTAAATTGGATCTTACAGCAATCAATGGATTAATCAAGGAAACACTTCCATTTGGAGTTATTTTACTTTTTTCATTATTAACCACTAAAATTGACGCGATATTATTATCGATCCTGCCATTACAAACCCTAACTAATTCACAAGCCGTGGGTATTTACAATTTATCTTACAAATTATTTGAAATGATACTGATGATCCCGTCATTTTTTTTAAATGTACTTTACCCCACTTTAATCGAAAAAGCTCAATTGTCTATCACCGTTTTTAAAAAATCAATTTATAAAATTTTTGGGGTTTTGCTGATCGGATCAATATTAATTACAGTAATCCTATATTATTTAGCACCCTATTTAGTTGATATATTAACATCATCGACTGAGTTTCATGATTCGATTATTAGTTTTAGAATATTAATATTATCAACCCCTCTATTTTTTATTACCGCTTTATTTATGTGGATATTTGTTATTTACAAACTCAACCAAAAATTATTAATCGTTTATATTAGTTCTTTCGTATTTAACGTTATTTCGAATTTAATTTTTATACCTCGTTTTGGTTATTTTGCAGCTGCAATAAATACCGGACTAACGGAATTGTTAATTTTAGGACTTCAAATATTTTTTATATATAAAGTCCGTAATAAATTAACAATTTAAATATATCTGCTCGAGTTCTGACGTAATCTTTTCTTCGGTATTAAATTTAATTGCTTTTTGATAAGCATTTTCGGCCAATATGTTAGCCAATTTGGGATCACGATACAAA
Source organism: uncultured Candidatus Saccharibacteria bacterium (assembly GCA_964653325.1). Lineage (GTDB taxonomy): Bacteria > Patescibacteriota > 4484-211 > 4484-211 > CAZZFC01. Next base: position 3,529 of record CAZZFC010000116.1, read on the forward strand.
GTTAACAACGCTTGGGTAATATCACTACAATTGGGTTTAATTAATAATCCGGTTTGATTATCTTCAATAAATTCAGATGTTCCACCTGTATCTGTTGCTACGATTGGACATTTGCTTAGTGCTGCTTCAATCACCGTTGTTGCAAAGGGCTCATTATAGACCGATGCATGAACAAATACTTTAAATATTTTATACCAAATATGTATTTGAGTAGAAAAACCGGCAAGAATAACATTTGTTAATAATGAATATCCAGATATTTTATCCTTTAATTCTTTTAAATCAGGTCCTTCACCAACAAAGATCAATTTTAAATTATTGATTAAATCCGGATTACTTCGAATAATTTGGTTAAATGCTTCTAATAACATAAACGGCCCTTTTTCACGATAAATTCTAGATGTT
>CAZZFC010000117.1:0-3917 GCA_964653325.1 uncultured Candidatus Saccharibacteria bacterium
TTTTCGGTACCTGAATTCTACCCCCACTGGATCACTTCGTTTTAGAACCTAAGTACCAGCCCAACAAAGAAGAAAATATAATATCGATGTTTGTTTCTTAAACAAGGTGAATGGTTTAATTCCAGAATCGCCATCCGGATAATGTCGGAATCCACAGATGGTATGGCCACAGACGCTATTTGCACTATTAAACGGTTTGTCGGAAACAATGAATACCCCCTTCGTATCGTTGAATCAACGACATGTTCTTTAGGCAGTTTCACTACAAAAATATGCTTATATTAATTATACAAACCATAGACATATCACCAAAATCTGAGAATCGGAGGATGTTAATAGTAATTACAACCAGACACGACGCAGACTCCATTTGGGACTACCAAACTTAACTTAAAATTAACTTTACAATTTACGGTATAATCAACCAATGGATGATTTACAACTCCATCAATATTTAAAAAAAGACCTTCTTCGTTTATCTATCTCTGTTGGAATCAGTGTTGTAATTCTTATTAGTTTTTACTTAAATCTGTGGTCGAATCTATTAACTCGCCTACAATAATATAACGCTGACTAGCAAATCCAGGTGGGATACATGTCATGATTGTAACCATTTTCTTTGTAGGTGGTTGGTTCGTAATAAAAACATCACTCGGTTCAACTACTCCCGTTTGACTAATTTGGTAGGTATACTCGATTCCCTTTTCGTAAAGTTTTACAACATCACCAATCCGAATTTGAGGTAAATCGGTAAATATTGAAGCATATTGACCACCTCCACTTAATATAGGTAATCGAGAATGACCAAAAATAAAAACATTTCCGAATTGACCTGGATAGGCCGACTTTTTTAGATGCGCAATCGCTTTTGTTAATATTCCATTGTAAATTCGTTCATCGTTACCATCAACGTCTAACGCCACTTTCATTTTTTCAAGTCCTAATCGAGGAATCGATAATGACAATTGATCTGTAATATAGGTTGGTTCAGAATCATTAGTTCCTAACACCCGATTGATATTGACTGTATTTTCTGGATTACTGATGCCACTTTCTGTTCCCGTCGCTAAACTAGTATCCTCAAGTGGTTTGTTCAAGCCGGCGAACCCGCTACTACCCTCCATTATCGGTATTCCTTGGGTTAACAACACTGAATCTTTCGGAAAAACTGAGAGTTGGGATGGATATGCTTTATATATCCAAAATAAATATACAATCCCCACAAATCCCAAAAAAACTAACGATATTCCAATTAATTTTCTCCCTTTAAATCGCGTTTCAACCATAGCTAATTTACCTGCGGGTTATTTTCGGGAAAATCCGGTAAATTCTTTTTTGTTGCTTCATCTACTCGACGAAGTACTGAACGTTTGATACGTTGTTTTTCAGTCCATAACTTAAACGCTTTAACTCCAACAACAATAACCGTTATCACAAAAACACCAACTCCAAACCCTAAAATTACCTTCCAGAGAGGGGAAGCTTTGGTCATATATACATTAACCCGAACTGGTTTATCTTGAACAACAAATCGCTCACTATCTTTATTAAAATAACCTTCAGATAAAACACGTATGTAATATTCCCCTTTAGGTACTAAAAACAGATATTCGCTATTTTCATTTACAACTTGAGGGTTCCTTTGACTATCAAATTTCTCCGCTTGCCAAAGTTGCCATTTCCCATCACTATTTGTATATAAAAACACTTGTGAATTTGGAAGCGGATTCTTTTCAACCTCTGCAAATATTTTCCCTGTTACTTGATTCTCTTGTACAGATACTATGTCTTGTTGTGCGTAAATTATGTTATTTGTATCAGCATAAATATTAATATTCAAAATCGCACTTACCAGTCGCATAATAATATATGCACTTACAGCAACAATTGCTCCTATGATCGCCCAGGTAATTGCATTACGTGCTTTTTCCAACTGTCCCGCATCATCTTGGGCGGTAATATACCAAAATCCACCCAGGATTAGCATAATAACCACCCCGATTACAGCAATGATTGAAGTCATATTCGTAACATATGTTCCCATTGTCGCTAATGCTCGTAAAGCACACACCGGATAAAGCAGGGTTTTCCCTTGTTCTTTGATCACATCACAATCAAAGGTAGTCTCATAACCTTCTTTTGGGATACAACACATTAAACCTTGACCTACTGGATCAAAAGTATCATTACACCAATCTGTCATAGCACCGACTGCTTCTTTTTCTGTTGTTGTATCACATTTTGTAGTAGTATCTTTACAAGTACCTTTACACTTAACTAACGAACTTTCACGAATACAACAAGTTTCACCTAATGTGGTATTACACCCATCAGTATTTCCAGCACTTATTGCATAGCCGGCACCGCATGTTTTTGCGCACACTCCGCTAACATCCCAACATTGACCAGCATTTACTCGATCACTTAATACTACGAACACGGATATCAAAATCAATACTAAATATCTCATAATACTAAATCTTATCATCAATATTTTTTCCCGGCAATATAATAATTTCCCGACATTGACGCTACTTTGATTCCTTGTTATGCTAAAAAGTAATGAAATCTACCGTAATTTTAGCAATTGGTATTATATTTATTTCAATATTAAGTACTAAAACCTTAGCCGCCACAGGAACCCTTCAGTTTAATCCCCAATCACTTTCAATTACAAAAGGCCAAACTCTTACATCAACAATTGTTGTTTCATCCGATGTAAATATAAATAAGGTTTTAGCTAAAATTAACTATCCAAACACAATACTTAAACCCCAAAGCATCGACACTAGTAATAGTTTTGTTACTCTTTGGTATCAAAATTCAATCGGAACAGGACAGGGACAATTGATCCTTGAAGGGGGAGTTAGTTCAAATGGTACTTCAGGAACTCAATTGGTTTTTGCTAAAATAAATTTTGAAACAATCGGAACTGGGCCAGCAACGGTTGCATTTGATAATACAAGTACAATTTCTCAAGCATCAGATGGAACTAATATTTTGTCTGAATTCACGTCTGCCATATATACTGTGACTCAGATAACCCCATCAGCAACTCCTACGTTACTACCTTCAAATACCCCAACCCCCACCTTAAACATGTCTCCAACAACAACTAGTCGCCCAACAATCTCAATTACTGGTCTTCCCAAGGGAGGAACCACAGATACCACGTTTGCTTGGGGTATCATCTCCTTTGCTATTTTGGGATTAGGACTTATAATTCTAAAAAACATCTAAAGATTCATCTGAAAACCTAATTTATAATTATGATGACCCCAAAACCAGCAATCAAAAGAAAAAATTTTGAACGTGCAATTGTTGTTTTAATAATTCTTATTTTGTTTACCGGTGGTGGTATTAGTGGCTATTTCCTTGTTTATCAACTATCACAACCACCAATCGAACCACTTCCAACGTTAATTCCATCTCCTACCCCCACTCCAAAATATAATTCTTACTTAAGCCGACCGGCAAATTATGTGGGAACAATTATTGAAATGCCTAAGCCTAACGATCTAGTTGTTGAACGTGAAGATAAAAGTAGACTAATGATTAGTCTGCAACCCGATATCCCAGTTTATCAGATCGTAAATAATCCTGGCCAAATCCCAGAGATATCAATCATATCAATATCTTCATTAATTATCGGACAAACCCTATCAGTTTATACAGAAGGAAGTAACATCATGGCTTTATTCGTGTCAAATGGACAATAATGCTTTAGAAAGAAGTATCCTTAAAACTCTAATCTATCATCAAATTTTTAATTATTCATTAAATCTAAGTGAACTAATTCGATATTTAGTCGAATTTCCCCAATTAGACCCGTCTCTTGTTCAAAATCAAGTATTATCAATTCCTCAAATAATTTCAAATAATAATTTATATTTCCTCAAGGGAAATTCTCTCCAAAA
>CAZZFC010000118.1:0-3909 GCA_964653325.1 uncultured Candidatus Saccharibacteria bacterium
ACTGAGTAATCACCATTTTTGCCTGTGGTATGTTTCAAACACAAACTCGTACCAGGTAACAAACCTGAGAGCAAACGGTCAACCTTGACTTCTATTCGATTCAAGCCTTTACAGCGATTCAAACCCGCACTTTCCTCAGGAAAAATTATCGCACCAATTACAAAAGGTACGTCAGCTTTTCCTACACTTCCATAGAGACGAACAGGAATTGACATGTCCTTTTCCTTTATCTCTAGGATTGTTTCCTCGTCTACATACTCAATCCTAAAACCTCGATTTCTTACGTCGACTACTGCCAATTTGTACAATTCACTACTCGATCTCGTCTCGTTTGGCGCCATTCCCTGTAGTTGCAGAAAACGACACCATACCAATTCGTCGAGCATCCGCGTAAATTGAAGAATTGCTCCTTCTAATGACAGCGTCTGCTTGTGAATTAACATTGTATAACTACCTGTATTGAACGAAGGTGTCAAAAACGAAGCTGCATCAATAATCCCAAGAGTCGATATCTTAGGAAAGCGCTTTTCCTCAATACTGCCTTTCTGTGTGAACTCAAAACTCAAGGCTGAACGTGGGTTTAGTAGAATCTTTGTTCTTCCCCAGTTCCTTGACCAATTTACGCCATTGTCCGGATATGTCTCAAGTAATCGCAATAGCCCATATCCAAGTGAATGCCAACAAAAAGTTAGTTCACCAACTCCAATCGTTACTGCCAAACCTGAGGACGGTGTATTAACAACCTTTCCTCGTTTTTCATTCCATATATACTGAAGCAACTGTGATCGATTCATGACTCAGTTCCTCCTTAGATTTAATCTTGTCTTTGTGTTATGTTAATGTTCTAGCAATTTCACATTGTAGCACGTTTTGTTGTTGTAGCAGTGCAATCAACAACCAATAACGTAATACAATTTTGGCTGACTTAGATTGTAGAATTGTTTGGTTCAAACTCTGGATATTTTGGAATATAATACACATTATCAATGACTGCAGTTCTAAACTCCTTTAAAAAGCTACCCCAAGCTGAATTTTGTTTAAATGGATGGAATAAAACTCCCATGGAATTTGCAGTATTTACCGAGAATTATATTGGCTGATTGAGTAATTCTTTTGTTAAATTATCTACTCGAATCGTATCAATAGTGTGTAAATTGATTAAAGAATTTTTCATAATTTCCTGTTCGATTTGTGTCGCTGAATTAAATAGTTCGTTTGCCTGTTCTGAAAGATGACTTGCATTTTGTTTACTTAACTTATAACGTTTTTGTTTATTTTCTAAGTTTTGTTGAAGTGTAACCACACCAATAGGGCTTATTCGGTGATCTGAATACACCGCAATTTTCCAGTTCCAGTTGTCTGATTCTGCAATTCTTTTAAAATTTTTAAAACCCCAATTTTTAACAATAAATAATACTTCCGGACTAACATTCAGACCGTTTACCATTTCAACAGTTGCAATATCTTCATCATTACCATATTTATAAATCATGGCAGTTTTTACTTTTTTCCAATACTCAATATTTTTCTCTTCTGCCCCTAATAATTCGGGGAAGTTGTCAAAATCAAATTTAATAATGTTACCTAAATCATGAAGTAAACATGAATTTAAAATAATATGACTGCTAATTAAATTCGAATTATTAAAATTATTAATGATCAGTTTTGCATAAGCAGCAACCCGAAGCATGTGTTGCTGTAAATTTGGAGGAATATTAAACTTTTTATATATTTCTTGAATAATCATTAATATTTAAGAATGTAGGATTTAGATGTTAGCTACTTTTGAATATTCTTCACTCCATAAACTTTGGACCCTCGCTACGATCCCATTTGCAAACATAACCTTGATTCCTCGTGGGTGAAAAGGGGAACTTGTGAGAATTCGTGCTACAACTCCTTGAGTTAATTGCCCGTTTCCGTAGTTCTTTTTTTCAATTCCCCAGACAGTTTGACCGATTATTATTTCATCTCGAGAGGGAACTATTAAATTTGTCATGTTGTTTTAATTATTAAATATTTAACTAACAAATTCAACCCTTGTAATATTGTTACAAGAAGATAAAATCGAATAATATAACTCATGGATTTAATTCGAAACTTATTAGCAATTTCCCGTTGGCGTGAATTTATTTTCTTTGTAATCATTAATACTATTCTCGGGATTGCAGTTGCACGTGGTGAATTTGGAATTAAATTTATTCTCGCAATCCTAGGAAATTTTTTGGCGGTGGCATTTGCATTTATGATTAACGATATTGAAGACGCCGATGTAGATTCGTTAAGTGAAAGTAAATCCAAACGAAACCCCATTGCCGGTAATCGTTTAGATAAAAATATTGCGTATATTGTAACCTTTATTGTGGCAGGAATTTCCCTAGTTATATATCTATATCTTGGTCGCCAGGTATTATTGTGGGGTGGATTACTACTGTTAATTAGCTTTACCTATTCTTGGAGAATGATTCGTTTAAAGGCAATCCCTGTAATTGATATTATTTCCCACGGTTTGATGCTTGGGGGAATTCAAGTTTTAGTAGGGTATTTTGCTTTTCAAAGTCAGTTTAATTTAGGTATCATTTCACCTTTTCTTGCGATCACTTTAATTAGCTTTTATGGGCAAATGTTTAACGAAATTCGGGATTTTGAAGTTGATTGTAAGGCCGGAATTAAACATACGGCTAATATTATTGGCAAACAGAACGGCCAACTCCTGATGTATTTGTTTATTACTTTAGGATTATTTACAGGATTTATTAGTTTTTTCTTTCTACCCATTATTGAAACTTGGTTATTGATTGTATTTGCATTATTTGGAATTGTTCTAATTATTAAGGCAATGATTAGTTATAAAAATACACGTTCCTTAGTAAAATCTCAATCTGAGATTATGGAGCCGATCCAAGCAATTTTTGCCAGTGGATTATTGTTGCAATTTATAATTCCATGGATATCCGGATAAATGATATTGTAATGTACGTATACATCGTAATTCGGTTGTTGTATAATAAAAATTAATGAATCAGTATCTACCTACCTCGAATTGGGTTGATAGAGTCTCGAAATGGTCATTTCCTTTGGGTACTTTGTTTTTTTTAATATCTAGTAAAATCGCTCGAGATGTTTTTAAAAAATTAATGATTGAAAAATCAACCGATACGGCATTACATCCGATATATGCTTATTCTGTTGATAATGATAAGTATTCAATTTGGGATCATCGATGGCAAAGTAGTAAAGCAGCACAATCTTTACGCTTCCGTTTCGAATGGGTAAAAAATACCCTTGTTGAAATTGTTAGTGAACGAGTTAATAAAAATCTTAAAACACAATTAATAAGTTTAGGATCTGGAACAGGACTTGCATATTTTAATTTACTAAAAACAATTAATAATAATATTGAAATAACAATGCTGGACGCTGACGAACGAGCGTTAAATCGAGCTAAAAATATGTTTTCAACTTTAATAAGTTTACCAGTGGTAAATTATATTAATTCAATCTCAACTGATTTTCTAAAGAATACATCAATTTCATATGATTTAATCGAATCGATTGGAATTGCAGAGTATGTTTCAGACGAATGGTTAAAGAATGAATTTAAATTTATTAATCAACGGTTAACTGATGATGGTCATTTTATTGGAGCGGCAATTTCATCCTCTGATGAATATAATTTTGCACATAAAGTTTTACATTGGCCCAATATGCAATATCGCTCGAAAGAAGCAATTAAAAATTTATTAGAAAATAGCGGATTTAAGACAATTATCTTAGAAGAGTGTGGTATATTTGTTGCTTGGATTGCTTCAAGGTAAGTTGATAATTGTATGCAAATATATGCTTTAATTAGTTTAATTAATTGTGTGATTGCCCTTTCATTAGGGATATTTTTAATCACTACTGTCC
>CAZZFC010000119.1:0-3901 GCA_964653325.1 uncultured Candidatus Saccharibacteria bacterium
AGTGTGAAAAAGTTTCCGGTTTTAGAAGTTAAAGGGACTTACATAGATATTGGTAGGGCAATTGGCGAAGAATTTAAATCCACGATTCAAGATACAATTGCAAAAAGGAAAGTTCAGATAGCTAATTATAATAGTTACTTAAGCAAAGTTTCCGAATATTTCAACTTTACTAAATCGATATTCCCGAATTTAATTGTGGAAACTGAAGCGATTGCCAAATCAGCGAATGTTGATGTTTTAGATTATTTTTTTATTAATTGCTGCGAAGTATACGATATTTCCGAACAACAAGATAAAATAGATGCTGCCAATCACGATCACTGCACTATTGTAGTCAGCTTTAATCGTAATGGAGCAATTGTTGGTCATAACGAAGATTGGCAAAATGGAAGCCCTGAAAAGTTATTCATTTTAAAAGTAACAAACGAAAATGGAAGTTTTATTAGCTTAAGCTATAAAAACTGTATTGCCGGGAATGCGGCATCGATGAATAATTTTGGATTAGTACAATGTATCAATGATCTGAATCCGGTTAGTCAATTTGGCGTACCCCAAAATTACCTTGCGCGGGCGGTTTTAGAATGTGAAACACTTGATGAGGCGGAAAGCCTAATTCGTAATACCAAACGTGCTTCGGGATTTAATCATGTTTTAGTGCAAGGCAGGGAAGTCCGTAATATTGAAATTGCCGCAGATCAGATTGCAGTAGAAAGATCGATTGAAAATGCATATGTGCACACCAACCATTACACATCGCTCGAAATGCAAGTATTCGAAAAATTCCATACCAATAGTAGTGAAGCCAGATACCAAAGAGCTAGGGAACTCGTTAAAAATGAAATGACTTTTGTAGATGCCAAGGATTTTTTAAGTGATACGCAAAACATAGAATATCCGATTTGCCGAGCTGATGCCACGCTTGGTTCTGTGATTGCAATTCCTCAAAGAAATGAATTCTGGGCTTGTTATAGTCATCCTTGTGCAGGTGAGTATTTTCAATATCTTAATTAAAAGGGATTTCTCACATTCGTTCGAAATGACAGTCAAGACTCACGATTGTTTGATTTAAATAATAATCCGCTCGCATTTGGTATAACTTTTCAAACTGTTCTTTTCCACATTTTGTAATAAATTTCGGGAATCGGTGATTTTTCACACCAATCATATATTTTGTGTTTGAATCTAGGTCAAAACTTGGTTTAACTTTTTCAATATCCAATCCGCCTAAAGTATCCGCCTCCATCAAAACTAGTTCATCAGAATCAGTTAATTCATCAATCTTGTCATGAATTTTAACTAAATGAGTGGCGCGTTGTTTCCGTTCCGATGATAAAAAGTCAAAAGTCGGATTACTTAACAGTTTGGTCAACTTTTTTACACCAATTGTCATATGTGCGCTTTTCGCGTCATTCACATCTGCAATACTTAATTGTTTTCCGTCTTTAAACAAACCCGCATAACCCCAACCATGCGCATAGGCGGCAATTAGTAATACATCGAAATCTAAATTAAGCTCGGGTGAATTATTAATGATTGTTTTCAAGTGTTGGACAACCGCTTGAGTGTGTGGTTTATCCCAGTTAGGTCGGCCTTTTTCCAGTTCAGGAAAAATTGTTTTTTGAAGTAATGTTTCGTAGTTCATAATTATATCCATCCTAATTTTCGAAATAGCTTTTCTGATGGGGGAGTTAGCTTGTATTTTTTTAGATCAAGTAGTGGAACCCATTGGTATTCGACAAGATCATCATTTAAGCTAATATTTACTTCATCAGCAATCAATTCCAGATTAATCTTAAATACATTAAAATGCATCGTTACGAGAAACTTTTCACCGATATCTTTATCTGTCTTTAGTGCTTCATCAGTATCTGAATCAGAAAGTAACTCTGCTTCGTAGTTTGAGATATCAATGCCAGTTTCTTCTTTAATCTCGCGGGTTAGTGCATCTTGCTTTGATTCATCGGGCTCGATTCCGCCACCTGGGATGTGCCAGCAATCAGGATAAACTCCACTAACACGGACTTTACCTAGTAACATTTTATTGTCCTGTGAAATGATTACAGCGGATACAATTATTCGATCTTTGGTTTTCATAATTTATAGAATAGTGGCGTCAGATTGTTTAATTCTGACTTTTTCCGTTTCCGATCTTGTACACTGACATACGCAACCACATCAACATTAGGGTTGAATAACTCAATCATATTTAAATCTACTCGATCATAGATTCTCGCCCCCGGGAATTCCTTTTCCTTAAGAATTAAAGACTTAACACTCTTAAACTCTTCATCTTCAAAATAGAAATCTAAATCGCCAACTTGGGGTGAATCTTCACGGGGTTTCCGAATATATAAGTATTTGTATTCAATTTCGGGGAGATCCTCAATTTGAGGAATGATAATTGGTTTAAGGAGGGTAAAGTATTTTTGATCAGGATTGTTTGAAGGATATGTCAGTTCTTTTTTAATTATTGTGAGATTTAAATATTCATCATCAAAATGACAAAAGATCCCAATGTTGCCTGCATTGGCTAAATACTTACCGAATGCAGTTTTACATAATTTATAACTTTCTAAATGGATATATCTAATTGCTTTTAATAATTCCGATTCTTTTTTAATTGGGCTAAATTTAAAGTTAGTCATTTAATTTAAAATATGGATTCCAGGCGATTTCCCATAAATTACCATCCGGGTCAGCAAAATACCCCGAATAGCCACCCCAAGTTCGATCATGGGCTGGGTCAGTAATCTTCGCTCCAATCTCTTGAGCTAGCTGCATAATTTGATCCACTTCTGCTTTTGACTTTACATTGTGCGCTAAGGTAAAACCTTTAAATCCATTTTCAGTCGGGGATACTTTTGCATCTTCAGCCAGCTTTCCATTCGGAAATAGGGCAAGCCATGTTCCGTGTAGTTCAAAGAAACTAATTTGGGTATTGCCTGGTTGGGGAGTAAATCCTAAATCAGTATAAAATTTAGTTGATTTTGCTAAATCAGAGGTCCCTAAAGTTATTATGCTAATTCGTGGTTCCATATGATTACTAAGTATCCTCACCGAAATATATTGGAATATTTTCAAAATCGGATTTCTTACTAATTGCTTTGTCGCTTAAAAATAACATCATTAATAGTTCATTGCTTGGTAATGGATTATCTTTTTTCCCAACCAATGTAGTCGATTTTTCCATTGGGATCCAACCACTTTTAGCATAAAAATCTTTTAATTCTTTGGCACAGTTAAACAAACCGATATCGGCATTACTGTTTTTAATAATCTGGGTTCCCATTTCAACAACCCGATTCCCGAATCCTTTACTTCGAAATGGTGGATATGTCATAACTCCAGTAAGACCGTAACAAAGATAGGATTGTTTATTGTGCTTTAATAGTTTTTGAACAACAGCGCAATAACTAATTAAAATATTATTATCAGTTGAAATGGTAATGTGAATTGGTTTATCTTGAGGATTATGTAGCCAATCCCGACCTTCATTATCGCCTAAAAAGCCATCTGGGAAGTTATAGCGTAAAAATGATAATATCTGCCAGCGGTAACTTCCTGGTAGTTGTTTATCCGTTTGAAATATTTGTTGTTTGTACATTCTGGAGCGGGGTACGAGATTCGAACTCGTGTTCTCAGCTTGGAAAGCTGACGTTAGGCCACTTAACTAACCCCGCATTAAATACAAATAAGATTATATCAAGATTGCGAAACTTAAAATGATACAAATACAAAGGGATTTCTCTCTACGTTCGAAATGACAAAATACAAACATATAACAAAAAGGTATTACGATGAAATAATCTGGAGTGAGTAGATTGCTTCACTTTGTTTGCAATGACAAGTAAAAGGGTAAAAGGAGAAAGGGATTCCTCACCATTCGTTTCACTCAGGATTC
>CAZZFC010000120.1:0-3895 GCA_964653325.1 uncultured Candidatus Saccharibacteria bacterium
AAAGAAAAAGTTCAAATTGTTCAGGATTTACACACTACCAATTACGGTACGCAGGAGTTTATGTTTAAAGATATTAATGGATATATCCTCGTTTTCGCACAACGGAAAGAATTGCCCGAAGAATCAATCTAATTTTGGGTTGACGTGATCTTTCATATTTGGTTAAATTATATTTTAAGTGAAGAGATTCAAGTTCCGCAAAACAAGTTAAAGCAAAAGCGATCCCGCCCAGTGCGGGATTTTTTTTGCACATAGTGCACGTTTACAAAAAAGGAGGTATAAATTCAGGAATAGTTGTAAGGTGGTAGTTTCGAGATATTTATTTCACAACAGGAGAGAATGCGATGGAAGACAACAAGAAGGTCCTTGGTTCACTCCCGCTGGACAAGATCGGTGTATTCATGGCGATCATCCTGGGAGTTCAACTTTTCGTGGCATGCTTCCCGGCTACGATCTTTGTGCCGATGACTACCAAGTTCTATGTGAGCACGGCGCTATTCTCGGCCGGATTGGCGACCATGGTGGCATTGGTTGTCACGAAATTCCGCATTCCGATGTTCTACGGTTCAAGTTTCAGTGCAATTGCAGCCGTGCTGATGGTGGTGAATTCTGCGGGCGGTGGTGAAACCGGTATCCGTGTGGCTCAAGTCGGTATCTTTGCCGCCGGGGTAGGGCAGATACTGATCGGCTATGCGATCAAAAAAGCCGGTCCAGAGCGCGTGTTCAAGGTCCTGCCGTTTTATGTAACCGGACCGACGGCGATGATCATTGCCTGGGGTCTGAGTAAGGCGGCGGTTGACATGGCAAGCGGTTCCTGTTGCGGGGTGCCTGGCGACTGGCGGTGGTGGACGGTAGCGATCATCACCCTGGTGGCAACTGGTGCCTGGTCGATATACCTTGAAGATAAGGGGTTTATCGGCATGCTGCCAATCCTCGGTGGTGCGGCGATTGGGTATCTGGCTGGCATGGCGTTGGGGCTGACAAACTACGCGGCTTTCGCAAGTGTTCAAGCAGTGCGGGCACCTCACCTGACGTTTCCGGCGTTCACGCATCCCGCGGCATTGGGAGCCGTCGTGACGATCCTTCCCGTGATTGTAGCGACGGTTGCTGAGAGTACAGCCCATCTGTTGCAGATCCATGATGTTGTGCGCGATATCGCCAAGAGCCTACGGCGTGAAGCTCCGCCAATTGACCAATTGGTCGGTACCAACCAGCTGGCGGATGGCGCTGGGGACGTGGCAGCCGGTTTGGTCGGCGGACCTATGGGCACTAACTACGCAGAAGGTCTTGTTGCGATGTTACTCTCGAAGTCAACCAGTGTCTATATCGTGGTAGTTGCCGCGATTGTTGCGATGTTGGCTTCGTTCAGCGGTCATCTCGAAGCGGCGATTAGCTCGATGCCGACCGCTGTGACTGGTGGACTGGGCATCTACCTGTTCGGCACGTTTGGCTTGGTTGGTTTGCGGATGCTTTTGAGCCAGGGTGTTGATCGGCTCTTTGAGCGTAAGATCGCGTTCATTGCTTCACTGATCATTGTTCTCGGCTTGGCTGGGGGCAACGGCTACAATGGCACCCTTCCGGTAGACTTGTCTGAGAGCATGATGCGTTACCTGCCTGGCGGTGTGCCGGTGATCGCAGTGGCCGCCCTCTTGGGCATTGTCCTGAACCTGATTCTGCCCGACAAAAAGCCGACGGAAATCAGCTCGCCGGCGATTGTTTCTGGATAACCTGTGGTTTGTGGAATCTCTTCACCCATGCCTCGTCGATATCAATCGGCGGGGCATTTTCATTTACGTTAAATAAGGGTGATTGTTGTTAGTATAACTTTTTCTAACTGATTTTTACGTTTGACTAAATTATCGGAGTTGTAAAATGCAGTAAGAAAAATATACCTGGCATAATATGAAGACTGATGATTTTTTTCTATCGATTAAGAAAAGCATTATTTTCAATAAGAAAACGTAAGTATCGGAAACAAGTTGGGACTTACGAATATAAAAAGCAAAAAGAAACCATTCGTAATTTTGTTATCGCGCGTGTCGAACATTTTAATCAATTTTACAATTTTACATTTAACAAAATCACGATTCGTAATTCCCGAACACGCTGGGGAAGCTGCTCAAAAAAGGGAAACCTGAATTTTAATTATCGGATTATTTCTTTACCTCAACAGTTGCAAGATTATATTGTGGTTCACGAGTTATGCCACTTAAAGGAAATGAATCATTCAAAAAGTTTTTGGGATTTAGTTGCTCAGGTAATTCCGGATTATAAAAAAGTGAAACAAATTTTACAAGAATTTAGATTTGAAAAAAGTGATCCTACCCCAGTTGATTTTTAGGGCTAAGCCTTGTTATTGGGCTTAAGGTGGACCGATTATCGCTTTTATCTGATGTGTCAACCTAAAACAAGGCTTAGCCTTACTTATTTCAAAATGTTATGATAGAAAGAGAGTGATATCAACTGAAGATTTGTTACATAAACTGATTGATATTGATTCAACCAGCGGGAATGAGGCGCAACTGGTTAGGTATATTAGCTCAATCATGAGAGTGGCAGGTTTTAACATCGAATTAATTCCAACCGAAGTTCAAAGTCAAGTTCTAATCGCCCGAATGGGTAATCCCAAAATTTACTTATCGGCACATTGTGATACGGTTGCACCCTATATTCCTTTCTCGGAAAACAAAACGCACATATTTGGCCGCGGTGCTTGTGATACCAAAGGTGCATTGGCCGCAATGATCACGGTGTGTCTACAATTACACGAACTTAAAGCTACTGATTTCGGATTAATTGTGACAGTGGATGAAGAAAAAGATTTCAAGGGTGCACAAGCGATTTTAGATAGTAAGATGCCAATTCCATTCGTGGTGGTAGGTGAACCAACGGATTTAGGAGTGGTAAATGGTCATTATGGGTACCAAGGGTTTGAGTTTACGGCAAAAGGTAAATCAGCGCATACCAGTATTCCCGAAAAAGGAATTAATGCGATTGAATTATTAATGCCAACCTTAGATCAAATCATTAAGTTTAAACCCAAAGATAATTCCGTGGGGGCATTGGTTAAAATTGATGGTGGGAAGGCTTTGAATGTCGTTCCTGACTGCGCATCATTTATTTATACGATTCGCCAGTCACCTCAAGATACAACTAATTACGTGCGAGAATTAAAAAAACTTTGCACCAAAAGGGTGACAGTTCATTCGTTGGTTGGATTTAATCCAATTATCAGTAAAGTTCCTCGATCACTTTCTTTTCTACCAGAACCGAAAACCGTTAAATACTGTACGGAATTAACTTATTTAAAAAAGGGGATTGTATTGGGTCCGGGATCGATAAATGATGCGCACAGTGATAAAGAATTTGTTCTAAAGTCGGAGTTAACTCAAGCCGTTGAAATTTATCGACAGATAATTCGTGCGTTCATCGACAAAGGCTAAGCCTTATTTTGGGGCTTAGTTAATGGCAAATTCACTCACAATTGCCTGGTGTTCCGAAAAATCAATTTCAATTCCAGCAGTTGAAATATGCTGTAAACCTTTGGAAAAGACATGATCAATTGCCAGTCCTTCGGGGAAATCTTTAAGTTTAGCAATATGTGTTTTACTCAATGTATCGGTAAAATCTTGGGTGTGACAAGTGAGTTCTTTTTCTAAAAGTGCTACGGAATATGATTGGGGTCGAATATTTAAATCCGCGGAAAAGATCGTTGGTAAATCCTTGGCATAATGTACAAGTGATGAAATCAATTGCGACATTTCATACATCTGAATCGTTTCGGTACATAAGTCGGAAACATGATAATGGGTTGTCATCAGTCGCAAAAGTTGGGAGTCAGTTTTAATCAGCGAATTGATAATACAGCGCGACTTCAGAACGTGTTTAATCCCAC
>CAZZFC010000121.1:0-3848 GCA_964653325.1 uncultured Candidatus Saccharibacteria bacterium
GTAGAAGTAAATTTATTACCTTCATTATCTACTACTGTGTAAGTTGCTTGCGAGTTACTCACCACATGCTTATTCGTAACAATCACATTTTCGGAAACAGCAAATCCAGTTCCAATCGATGATTCTTGGGTTTGAGGCCCAGTAAAGAAGTCAAATGAAATCGATTTCTCTAAAACTGAAACAACTGATGGAGATACCGTTTTTACAACATCAATCGTCGCCGACTCTTCATCTACTGTTTTCACCACTTGTTTTTGCACGATTGGCGTCGGCTCAACCTTATTAACTAAATTATTAAACCAAGTCGTTACGGATTCAGGAATTTGGATTCTAGTGATAACACCATTTACCAATGAACCAGATACACTAATCAATAATAAAATAATAATAATAACTAAAAATATGGTACTGGTTTTGTTAGTAGGCTTGCTTTGTTCCATAAACTTTTAATAATTATACTACTTAATTATTGACGAATTACTTCCAAAGCTTTTTGGAGTTGTGGATCGATAACACTATCATCATATGGACCAGTTACCATTGTATCGTCGATTTTCACTTCATAATCGGGAGTCAAACCAACTTTGTGAATATTTTGATCATTCGGTAATAACCATTTGGCCGTTGTAATGTGGACTGCAGCACCCTCACTCAAATCTACCGCTTCTTGAACCGTTCCCTTACCAAAAGAGGTTACTCCAATTAATTTAGCTCGACCTCGCGCCTGAAGTGCCCCGGCTAAAATTTCGGAAGCACTTGCCGAACCTTCATTGATTAATACAACCGTTTTAATGCTACAGAATCGACAACGATGATCGACATCAAGCTCAATTGTTTCATCAACCGATTGTCTTTTCACAATTACACCAGAATCAAAAAATTCGGAACCTAAATGAATTGCGGCATCAAGTAATCCACCTGGATTATTTCTTACATCCAAAACAATTCCAGTGGCATTTTTGCTTGCAATTTCACCCACTACTTTATCCCATTCAGCATTGGTATCACTTCCAAAACGTAGTACCCGAATTTGCGCAATGTTCCCATCCCGCCATGTTAATCTAACTGCGGGAATTTGAATCTGTTGGCGTTCAATTGATATCTTTATCGGCTCGAAACTCCCACGTACAATTGTTAAAGTAACGGTTGTCCCTGCTTTCCCCCTAATTTTATTCACCGCTTGCTCAACACTCCATCCGGTAGTACTTTCATCGTCAACCGCAACAATAAAATCTCCCGCACGAATACCGGCTTTTAACGCCGGTGTATCATCCATCGGCGCAATAATTGCTAATTGATTATCTTTAAATCCTAGTTGTGCTCCTATTCCTTCGTATAACCCTTCAAGTCCATCTTTAAAATTGGTATTTTCTTCGGTTGTAAAATAGCTGGTATAGGGATCCCCAAGTGATGCAACTAGTCCGGAAATGGCACCATCCACCATTGATTTTTCGGTGATTGATTTTGAATCTAAATACCTTTTTTGGATTAAATCCCAAACCTGCCAGAATTTGTCAAACCCAGCCGGCTCCTTAGCTTGATTACTTGACGACTGAATCAGATCAATTGGATTACTAAAAATCTCACCTGATACTTGATATTGATGGAAAAAATATCCACCGACAAAAGATAAACCAATTAATAATAACGGTAAAAATGAGATGGAGCGTTGTGGTGGGTATCCGTTGATTTGATTCATATTGTTATATTATGTATTACTTTATTATATTATCTTTACTACATTTAATGGGTTCGTTTGTTCATTTATATGATTATTAATTACTTCAATTAAATTCTCTTTCATGATTTTGTTAACTGTTCCATATTGACCAATATTTTCCCCATTTATTATTTGTACTAAATTTCCCTCATCTAACAAGTTATATTTTTGATTAGATTTTGCTTCTTGAACTGAAGTAGTATCTACCAAATTCGAATTATTCGCAACTGGTAATACGATTGTTTCATTTCCGGCGTTAAATATTACATGCTTTTGAAGAGCTTCTTTTAACTTATCGTACGTCTCATGATATATCGGGGCTGACATAAATCCTTCGGTAATGATTAGCGAAACCCCAATATCTTCATCCCTACCCCGACTTCCTTGTAAGGCTAAATAATCTTGATAATCAATACCCCCGGTAATAATCCCCTTAATTCCGTAACTTAATGATTTATAAACGAAGTCCAAATTAACCTTGGTACCTCCAAATATTATCTTACCCGACAACCGTTCTGATAATTGATCGGCTTGCAAGGGAATATCTGGATATCCGATTTCAACTAAACTCCCCTCCCGATCCATTCCAAAACTTAAAACTCCCTTTACAATATCCGCCTTAGTTTCAATTGCAACGGCCTTATCTGACTTAATATCAACAATCCTTCCAAATACTCCCGCCACGATTTTAATTTCCTTTGGTAGGTACTGTATTGTTAAACGTGCGGTTCGGGTATCAAAATCAGTTAAAATACCAGCTAAAGGACTTTTAAAATATTTTTCCCGAAGTCCAAATAATTCTTGTTTAGTAGCCACAATATCCCCTGGGTAAATTCTAGTCCCTAAAGTCTTCTTAAATATCATGGACGCTTTTTCAGGTGTAACTTTAAACATTTCTGCCAAGTTAAAAGTACGAAAGCCGGATCTTTGCCAGTAAGTGGCTATAATCGTTTCCGGTCTGACAATTTCATCAACCTTTACCGAAATATCACTACCAACCCCAATTAATCGCTCAATAATATATTTTGTATTTACTATTAATGGTTGTTTTATACCAACTATAATTTCCATCATGATTAATGTAATGCCTCAATCCAATGATGCATATGTTTATTGTAAATCTTTGTTTGTGATAAATCCGGTAAAGGACGATTTCGGGTATCAATAATTAATCCAATATTTCCTCCAGCTAATTTGTCAATTTCTCCTTGGTAATTTATTACTACATTAGGCTTTGCTTTTATCGTTAACCCTCCTGAAACTTGTTTACTTAACGGAATTCGAATAATCTGGCCACATTTCAGATCCACAACCTGATCTTCACTTAACCCCAAATCAACACGCATTTCACCAATATACTCTCCCCAATTATAGGGCGAATCAAATGCGATCACACTACCAATTGATTCTAATTCCTCAAGAGAATAGATACTCAAATCCTCACTAATGTCTTGTGAATATAGTAATAGTTGCATTCGTGGATCAAGAATTAATTGCCAAATACCAGTAAGTTTAAATCCATCAATTAATGATAAAGCAAGGTTACCTTGATCTATAAACTCCTGGGCGATTTCACCCGTAAGAATTACATGAGGAATTTCCTCAAACCGCAACCCTTTCGTATTTTCAGCAATGATTGTATTCAGTTCGTTTTTCAGACAGATTAACCACAAGATTCCCATTAATGCATCTTCTGACTCTTTATTTACGATAGGAATCCCCTTATACATTTGCCGATTACCTAAGTAATTATAAGCAGTCCGAATCTTTTCATTGTCATATCCCCAAAGAGCTAATCGCTGTTCAAAAAGGGTGCGATTTTCAGGTAATAACAAATTCGCTAACTGGTGCGAAAACCCAAAATCATATTTCTTAGAATAGACAATTCTACCTAAAATCCCGATTACTATTGAAACCGTCGCCCCATTGACATTCATAACAACAGTGACATTTCCCGCGGAAATTTTACCGGTAACATCTTCAAGGACCTTATTTAAATCCGAAATGATTACAGATTTATTGAACTGACCTTGAAATTCAAACTGAATTGCTTGAATTAATTCCTGATCCGAAGCCGTTTTTAAATATTGTTGGGTATTTAAAACCGCAAACATCTCATTTTTTAAAG
>CAZZFC010000122.1:0-3825 GCA_964653325.1 uncultured Candidatus Saccharibacteria bacterium
ATGAGAGGATCTCCTCCCCTCTCTGCTCATCGGGGTCAGGGTTTGCGGGTGGCAGGCTCTGACCTCACCCTTTTATATTTCCCACGGATTTAATGGATCCGGTTCACGGTATTTTTTACGATCATAATTATTTCCCCAACTGATTTGGTCAAATAACATTGCGGCTTGTTTAAACCTAATAATTTCTTTCGGAAATTCTTTTAAAAATCGGCTGGGTATATTCGCCGTAAAACTCCCAAAAACCGTTCGACTACGGGCGTAACTCACGAACAATTGCTCCTTGGCACGGGTAATTCCCACATAACAAAGCCGACGCTCTTCTTCCAAATCAAACTTTTGATCTAATGACCTCATATGCGGCAGTAATCCTTCTTCAAGTCCAACTAAAAATACTACTTCAAACTCAAGTCCTTTAGCCGCATGCAATGTCATTAATGTCACCCGATTTGGTTTTTCGCCAGTTTTGGTTACTTGAATTAGTTCTTTTTCATTCTTGGTGACATCGGTTTGTTCTAAAAGTGAAACCGATTCTATAAACGCTAAAGTTGATTCAACCGGACCCAATTTATCGAATTCATTTGCAACTGTACGCAGTTCCTGGACATTTTCCCAACGAGCCAATCCCTCTTCGGTTCCATCATGAATATAATTTTCAAAACCAATTTTTTCGATGACATGATCCGATAAAGCTAAGACAGACAGTTCTTGATATTTTTTACGGAATTCATCAATTATTTCTTCAAATTGAGTTAACGCGACTCCCCCTTGTTTTAATGTCACCGGACCAATTCCGCGCGGGGGTGTATTTACAATCCGTTCAAACGAAACGCTATCTTTTGGATTTATTATTAAGCGTAAATAAGAAATTAGATCTTTAATTTCTCGACGATCATAAAATCGAACCCCACCAATAATTTGATATGGAATACCCGCTCGAATTAAGGCTTCCTCAAAAATCCGAGATTGGGCGTTAGTTCGATATAGAATCGCATAATTGTTAAAATCACGTTTACCATGTTCAATTTCAGTTACGATAAAATTAGCTTCATCATCACCATCAGATGCTTCATAAATCACAATGTCTTCTCCCGCGGGATTATCGGTCCACAATTTTAATACTGGATGCGATGCTTTATTTGGTGAAATCACAGCGGTGGCGGTATCCAAAATTTTTTGCGTGGAGCGATAATTCTGTTCTAAATTAAACACTTTCACATCTGGATAATCTTTCATAAATTGGGTCACGTTGCGTAAATCTGCCCCGCGGAAAGCATAAATTGACTGCGCAGCATCTCCTACAACATTAATATTTCGACTTTTACTAACTAATAATTTCGTTAATAGATATTGGACTTTGTTCGTATCCTGATATTCATCCACTAAAATATATTTCCATTTCTGCTGATAAAAATCTAAAACTTGGTCGTTTTGTTTCAAAAGTTGATATGTAATTATAAGTAAATCATCAAAATCTAAAGCTTGATTTTCACGTAACAATTTTTCATAAACCGGATAAACTGATGCCACAATATCTTGATAATAACCATGGCTGTATCCTTTATAATCCTCGGCACTGACCATCTCATTTTTCGCACTACTGATTGTTGCTTTAATTGCGCTTGGATTAAACTTTTTAACGGAAATATTTAGTTTTTCCATCGCTTGTTTAATCAGGGCATTACTATCAGTTTCGTCATAAATCACAAAATTATTCGGAATTCCGATTTGTTGACTATGGCGTCGTAAGATCCGTACACATATGGCATGGAAGGTTCCCATATCTGGCATTTCAGAATCTTTAGGAAATTGTAAAAGTTTTACTATCCGGGTTTTCATTTCACTGGCGGCTTTATTTGTAAACGTAATGGCTAAAATTTCTTTCGGATCAATTTCTTGTTCAATTAACCAGGCAATGCGATAAGTCAAAACGCGAGTTTTACCTGATCCCGCTCCAGCTAAAATTAGCATCGGACCATCTTTATAAGTGACGGCTTCTTTTTGAATGGAATTTAAACTTTCTAATAATCCATGAGATTTTTCCGATTTTGTCATAACGTTAATCATCATAACATACCCAGTGTTGGGTTGAATATTTACACTTTTAGCTTATAATAAGGCTGTTTTTCGCACACAATCACAATTGAAAGGAGGATCCCCGGTATGGCAACTGCCAAAGCAAGCGATCTACGAACAATCACAATCAGTTATATGCAACCAGGTAAGCAACCCGTGAATTTGATCACAACCGCAGATTCGGTGGAGAGTCTACGTCGAGCGCTGTTCGATGATGACATCTTGACCGAAATAAAATCGATTACAAAACCAGCACTGATTCCTGGTGATCCAGAGCGGATGCTCGAATCAAGAGTCGCGAAGATTCGAGGGCAAGAGTTCCTGTTCTTTGGGTTATCCGACTAGCCCTTCTAGCACTTCATAAATTCACTCAGTGGAGGATATCATGACACAGCCAACATTAAATTCCGATTTGGTTGCGGTGGAGTTTATCCCGGAATCTGGAAATCAACCGATAACCCATTGGGTTCATCGGATTGATGCGACTCAACTGATTCCAGCAGGACTTCGGGCTGGGATGAGAACCGGTACAACGCTTCGGCTGATTACCACTAACCCATCCACACAAGCAACCAAACAGGGCGTTGTCAGTTATCATGGAAGTACATTTACCACTTACCGCCCACCCCAGACTGAATAAACCATAACTCACACTTGAAGTATGTGGATGTTGTCGGCACACGATATCCTATCTTCGACAATCCTTTTGAGCGGAAGTAATACTGCGCTGACTGTTTCCAACACCCAGCGCCTGGAGAAATCCGGGCGCGAGTTATTTTTAGTAATATCAAATATTTTTAACTATCCTGCTATGCTATATTTACAATATGGGTTATCAACCAGCAAATTCGGGAATACCTCAATCTCCTAGATTACCTCAACCCGATCGAAGTTCAGCAAATTATCCAGCCAGTGAGTTTATACCTAATCCTGAACGAGTTAATTTTACCGAATCACCCAATTTAAAAGCTCTCATCGGACGATGGATCCGAGTTGTTATTCAAGGAGGAAATGGGGCTACCGAATTGTGGCAAATTACAGGAATCCGTCCAACCGATGGTTTAATTTCCTTTCGCCCCGAATCGTATTCGGCTCAAGACCAAAGAGAACATCACCTTCAACTTCATGAATTACTGCAACAGTTTCCTTCACTGGATGGTGTCACGATTCCAGTTATTGAAACTTCAGCAATTACATATCAACCTGATCAAGCACCAATTAGTGAACTAAGTACCACAATGCAAATAAATTTTTTAAGACCCGATTTAAGTAACCGCGAGATGCGATATTGTGTCGTAAATCCGGATGGATCCATTGAAGTCGGCTTTAAATTACAACAGCAAAATCCAGATGGAACCATAACCCTGATAAAGGCCAATGATCGTCGAATTGTTGCATTAGCACAAGTGATGGTATTATTAGGAGTAAATCGCCCTCAACAAAAACCAATCAAACCACAACCAGCAAAGTCCACTCCAAAACCTGCAGCAGCAAAATCTCCCAATAGGAATCAACCTAATCAAAAAGACCAACCACCACGAATACAACCTCAGCCAAAACATGATGGACAGAAATTATTTGATGCAGTTGATCCTGGAGGACAATTCGAAATGACTATTATGGCTTTCGGACCAAACAAACCTGTGTTTTGGCAAGGTAAAAGATGGTTAACCGAATTAATTAATTTTGCAGGAAATGTAGTAATTGTTAGTGAAGATGGACTTACTCGAACTGAAGTAAGTTTATATGATG
>CAZZFC010000123.1:0-3781 GCA_964653325.1 uncultured Candidatus Saccharibacteria bacterium
TTAGACCATGTCATTTCGACGATCACAGAGAGGAGAAATCGCTTTGTATTTATAAAATATCGAATCAACTAACTAATTAAGGGATTCCTCACCATTCGTTTTACTCAGGATTCGGAATGACACGACTATGCTTTAGTTTGGTAATGGAGTGAAAAATTTACTTAACAATTAATTCAGCTTTTTGGATTACTACTGGCGTTACGGGAGTGGATTCTTCGCCGTATTGATTAGCAATAACTGGTGCAGCGGCAATTTTATCAACTGTATCCATCCCAGATGTTACTTCACCAAAAATCACATAATTTTTCGGTAGGGGATAATCGGCGTGCATAATAAAAAACTGACTGCCATTGGTATTCGCACCGGAATTAGCATAAGCTACAATTCCGCGGGTATAATCTTTAGTAACTGGTTCATCATTAAATTGATAACCTGGGTCACCAGTACCATCACCATTCGGATCGCCACCTTGAATCATAAATCCATCCATTACCCGATGAAATTTAAGTCCATTATAAAATCCCGTGTTCACTAAATAGGCAAAGTTATTGGTAGCGATTGGTGTATCCTGCACAAACAGATTGATATCGATCTCACCATCGTCGGCAGTGAGTTTCACGATATTGGTTTTGGCAGGATCTAAGGTTAACTCAAATGGTAAAGTTTGAGTATTGTTACCATCAAGTGGTGTTTCAGGTGTTGGACTTTTAAACACAAAACTAAACGCTATCACAACTACTACGATGATGACAAGATACAATAGATTATTTTTTATTAAATCCATAGTTTTATCGCGAATAAGTTCCAACTAATTCGCCGGAGGATAGTATATATGGTTTCAACGTTTCGATCAAGCTGGGTTTATCCATAATTAAAGTCGGATCTAGCATACTGCTTAATGCATAGATTTTAAAGAAATAACGGTGAGTTTGTCCTACTGGCGGGCAGGGTCCGCCATAATTTACTTTACCAAAACTATTTATCACTTCAATACCGTTAACAGGAACACTGTCAGGTGAGATTTCAGTAAGTGATGGGTCAATATTGTACACTAACCAATGATCCCAGGTTCCCATTGGTGCGTCCGGATCTTCAACTATTAAAACTAAACTTTGCGTATCTTCAGGGATACCACCAATCGATAGTGGGGGATTTATGCCACTACCATTGCAGGTGAATTCATCAGGAATTGGTGAATTATTGGTAAATGCTGACGAAGTTATGACCATATTATTTGTTACTGTTAATTGTATCGTATTTCATAATTATTTAATCGTCATGCTGAACTAGTTTCAGCATCTTAATCTTTTTTGGGTTTAATTCCCTGCCGTTTGCAGCGGAATCTTGCTTGTCATTCCCGCGGAGGCGGGAATCCATTTCCTTTAGTTGTTCTGGATCCCCGATTAGATCGGGGATGACATTCAGATACCTCGAGGAGTTCTACTTATAAAGATCCTGAAATAAATTCAGGATGACAGCTATGATAATCATTTAGTCGTAAACCTAAATAATATTAACTTCACTTTGTAATTCAATCCCGTATGCATCCTTAACCGATTGTTTCATCTGGTTAGCAAAATCGATAATTTCAGCTCCGGTGGCTTTGCCATTGGTGACAATTAAAAGTGCTTGTTTGTCATGCGTTCCAACATTACCGATCCATTTTCCGCGCCAGCCGAGTTCATCCAAAAGGCGACCAGCAGGAAGTTTTACAAAATCATCTTTGACAAATTCGGGATCATTTAATTCCTTATAGGTAAGTTGATCAGGTGGATAAAACTGGAGTTCCACAATTTTTCTTTGCAGTTCAACTAACTTTTTTTTGGAAACTAATGGGTTTAAAAAGAAACTACCAATATTGGGGGAAACATTCGGATCAGGAAGTTTGCGGGTGCGGATATTGATCACCGCTTGGTAAACATCTTTAACACCGTATGGCTCTTTGGCGATAGCTGCCAGTTCGGCTTTAATGGAATCATTACTGACATGCATTTGAAAATAGGAAGTATCTAGCGAGGTAATTTTGGATAACTTTAAAGTAACAGAAATTACCAGATATTGATTTTTTAGTTGGTTTTTAAAAATCGAATCTCTATACGCAAATTCGCATTCGTCTTTCTGAAATATCTTAATTTCACCGGTTGATAAATTTATCGCTTCTAATTCGTAAAACGTATCGACTAGATTTTGACCGTAAGCCGCAATGTTTTGAATTGGTGCGGCACCAACTGTACCAGGAATTAACGCCATATTTTCAATTCCATGTAAGTTTTTATCAACACTAAAGGTGACTAAATCGTGCCAAAGTTCACTACACGCGGATTTTATCCAAACATCTGTATCCGTTTCTTTTATAACCGTTATTCCTTTTAGATTCGGTTTAATCACAAATCCATCAAAGTTTTGAGTAAATAAAACATTGCTTCCACCGCCTAAAACTAACTTATTACTGGTTATAAAATCATCCTGATTCGCTTTAATTATCTTTAGTAAATCATCAATCTGCTCAAAATCGAAAAAGTATTTAGCTTTAACATCAATTCGGAAAGTATTAAAAGGTTTTAAAGAAAAATTTTTATGAATATTCATAAAATAATTGTATCGGATCTTTGCTGGTATTGAAACTTTACTAAAAGTATTAATTTGAGATAATTTATTTATGGCATATCGAGAAGGACAACCACAAACAACAACTGCCGATCAAGAGCTTGAATTTGTTGTTGCAACAGATGAGGAATTCGCAACGGTAGCTGAATTACGAAAACAAATATCGGAAGCAACTTATTCTGATGAAGAATGGGAAAGCAAGGGATTAGATACGTTTGAAAAAATACTTAAACATTATTTTGAATTGGCAGCAATAGAAATTGAAAACAGCTATCATCCCAGTCAGGCAGATGATTACACAAGAAATGTGCAAAATAAACTATCAGACAGAGCCCTTGATTTAGAAGCTTTAGCTGAAAAGATTCCAGGGTTTGGATATGAAGATTTAGCACAAGTTGGAATTGTATTACGTTGGTTAGAAACTATTCAGAATACTGATCCAAATTCTGGGATCAATCGATATAGATTATATTTACTAGGGAATAAGCCATATCTTGATCCAGGAACGAAAGATCGATATTTAAATCCCGAAAAACGTTTTAAAATATATAAAGAATAGACTTTTACTCGGTATTTAATCCAACACCGTTACTTCAATAATTCCTTGTTTATCTGGAATTCCGTTCTCGTCAAAAGTCACATTAATTGGTTCATTGGCGAGTTGGTGGCGGTTACTGTCGGTATAACCCCACACAGCGACTTGGACCACACCTTTGTTTTTTAATTCCTCATAACTAAATCCCGTACAATATTCCTCTTTGCGGGCAAGTCGTGCGGTACGCGTTATTGAACTTAATGCGAATCCGGTTTCATACGAGGTATCTTTAACAACACCATCTGCAAAATTAAGTTTGATTAAAATATCGGTATAGTTTGAAAGAGAAATCCAGTTTCCACAAGGTCCGTTTTGAGTAGGATTGGTGGTCGGTTGTTGACCTAAATCAATTTCGATTGTTGGGGTTGGTGTCGAAGTTGTTATTGGAGTGGGTGAAGGAGTTAGGTTTGATTGATTGCGGAAATTTTTGCTTACGATTGATCCACCAATTATAATAACAAAAACTATTCCAAGAACAAGAATGATTGGTTTATTTTTAATCATATTTAATAGCATAACCTTTTGAGACCGTTCAAAAATGGTCTCTTAAAAACACCAATAACAAGATTATACCCGAAT
>CAZZFC010000124.1:0-3769 GCA_964653325.1 uncultured Candidatus Saccharibacteria bacterium
TTTGTTGAAATTTCACGAACGGTACTTAAATATATGGATAAACTTGAAGATATCGATCGGAACAAACAATCCTCTTTATTACTACAGATGTTAAACAATCAATCACCCGAAATTGAAAAACAATTAAATGAATATTTTTTAAGGAAGAACAACCATGGTTAGTGATCCAAGAGAAAAATTTGCAAGAGAAAAACCCAATAGACAATCGGCAGAAACCTCAACAGAAACTCAAAAAAAGAATTGGTCAAAGGCAGGTATTAAGTGGATTGCGCGGTTACTACTTATCGCAAGCCAAAAGAGAACTGATCCGCAAGAAGTTATTGCTGAAATTGCCCAGCCGCCAAGTGAACAGTTATTACTAGAAGCTAGGTCAAACAGCGTAGATACGATATTTGACGAATCCACTCCCCAACTAGATCAGTTACGCGCGATGATTGGATTACCTGAACAAACGCAATATTCTTTGATTGTTGAACGGACTCAAGCACAGGGAAACTTTAGGCAAAAAATTGATCAATTAGGATCAGCTACGATTGATTTTGCTTTAAGTACTGAACAAATTGGCCATTCTAACTTACGGTATCGTGAGTTAGTTGGTGCATTACCCGTTGTAGATCAAGCAAGGCTTCGGTTGGACCGGATGAAAGCAGGGGCAATATTATCCACAAAAGGAGTAAAGCAAACTGAAACGATACTGGATTTATTAGTTCAGGATTCGCTTCAGGGGGGTCATTTACGTTCAATTAGGGTTGATTCATTAAGAAGTTTGAATTCTTGGAGTCGTGGTAGAGAGGTTGAATCTTTTATTCAGTATTCAGAACAAATTCTACAAACCGTAAAAACACCCCAAGTAATTGAAAGATGTAAAAATATTGGTGATGTACCAAAGGTATTAGATCGCCTACAGGGTTTGGATATTCGAATAAATGCAACATTACTGCTTACGACATCTGGGTTTGATACACCAGAGGATATGGAAGCTTTGATTGCTCTAGAGAAGTTACCCGATCCTGACTATCAGAATTTTGCAGCAGTTTGCAAAAAATGTCCATTTTTATTCAATCGATTAGAGGTGGGGGTCGATCCGTTTGAAACCGGCAGAAATATTATTCATTGGATGATTAACAAGCAAACTTTAACTGATGAGGAGTTGACAGTATTTAATTCCGCAGCAAGATTATATTTATTATCAAAAGGATCAAGTCAAGCGATTTCAGAAACTAATCCCGATGCGATATTAGCGAACAGAGAACAGATACTTAACGAAGAGATTGTTATTACTCAATTAGGTTATGAATTGAGGAATGGTGATGAAACGGATATTGTTAATCAAATCGATCCCAGCGCTTTACGCCAGGTAATCACAAGTTTGCAGGAAACCGGAGAATTGCAACTATTAGCGGGTTTGGTTCAACAAGGGTATATGGTTGGGTCCAATTTAGCGAACCGATTAGTAGGTTCAGGCGGTTATTACTCCATGGATATGAGTACTGAGATAGAAGGTGCAAAGTCAACAATTCGTCGGATTGTGGAACGTGTAAATTCAGTTACGTCAAAAACTGCTTTTTACGAACAGATAAATGCATTAATTGATCCGAATTACGTACCTTTCTCGATTGAATCTGCGGATACCGTGGCAGTTGCACCTGGCCGAGAACAATTTTCTGATGCAAATATTGAATTTATTTTTGAACTATGTGGGAATTTGGCAACAACACCTCAGGCACAACAGGCGTTAGTTGGGGAATTGTTGGGGTTTGATCCTCAATTCGGGTTTTATGCTCGAATTAATAATATTCTTGCCCAACAGAATAAACTCCCGCGTAGTTATCGACCGGAGTTGTTTCGAGCATTAGACACAGTCGCAGCAAAAACATCGGAAAGAGAATGTAATAATCAGATCGGTCAATTTTTGATCCAAAACCGTGAACGTTTAACTGAATTAATAACAAACAGGGGTTTAACCCCAGATTTCTATAGGGAATTTGGTGCTTATTACAGTGCTTTACCAGATAATGCAACATCCCTTGAACCGATACAAAACCAACGATTATTAGATCCAGCAATTGTTCCTGAGGAAATGGTAGGTTTTGCCCGATTTATTAAGGACTATCCCAAAGCATATCAGTTACTTGGGGTAAATTATGATAATTGGTCCCAGTATTATCACGATAGATATCCGTCTGCTAAGTGTTTTGAGCAGATGGTTTCATCGGGGCAAGGAGAAACCGTAGTTATTCGGGAAATGTTGACAACCGAAGTACTGATGGCCATGGATTCAGAAGATCAAAAATTTTGGTTAATTTGGAGAAGATTGGACAATGCTCATTCACAATTGGCGAAGTATGTTTTTGAGAATCGTGAGAGGTTCTATGAACTTTGTGAGCCTCCGAACATTAGGAGTGGTTTGTTATTAGAATATTATTCTCAACAAAAACAAAAAATCAGTGAGCTCGAAATTAATAAATTACTAAACCAAGGTTGTTTAAATGGTTTAACTAATCAAGAGCGGGCATTTTGGTTGTTCTTTTCTACAAATCGTGCGAGTTTAGCATATATGGATCAAGAAACACACTCCCAATTATTAAACGACTATGATTATATTCTCACTAGGTTAGGTCCAGAAGGGGATGCAACTCCAGGATTATTGGTCTATGGTGCAAGTTACCAGCTATTAGGGTTTCAGAATATGATCATTCAAGCGGATGCGCGTTCATTTCCATCACCAGAAAATGAATTTTGGTTTCGTTGGAAAGATTATCCGAGGTTGGTTCAAGAATGTTTAAATACGAGTGTTACCAGGGCGGGTTTGGTATCAGAAAAAGTGATTCAAGATGAAAAAGTAGTTCTTCAATTATTTAATGAAATTAAAGATTCACCGTCTTTAGTATTAAAGAAAGTTCGCGATCAAATTGTTCCGCTGATTATGCAGTCTCCAGAACCAATGGCAGCGCTTGCGGAAATCCAAACATTGTTTGAAAGAAATAACTTGCCTGATTTTGCGAAAAATTTCCGAATTTTTGAAATCTTATATACAACAAAAGACAGCACAGGTGATTCACTATTGAAATCAAAAATCAGTGCTAATTCAGGAAGAGTAAGCCCGGTTCTTGAGCAATCAGGTGAACGTAGGCGAGTAGATACATTATATCGAGATGATTTACGAATTGCGGTTAGGTCGAATGATCCATCGTTACATAGTTATCTTGAATTAATTGTTGAGGGACAAGCAGTAATCGACAAAGTTATTGATCTAGGTCCAAGTGCATTATCTCAACAGGAGCAATCGCAGTTAGAGCAAGTACTGAATCGATTGGACCGGTTATACTCAAATTCATTGCTTGGTCGTATGGATGCTAAAGATAATACAGGTGGACAAACAGCGGATTTAGCAGAACGGGTTAATCAAGTACGACAAGATCTTCGAGTCCGTGAGGGGCAATCATTTTCGGGTAGGATTGCAGAAATGTTTACTTTACCGCTCGGTTATGGTTCGTTAGAAGAAGTGTTGGACGAAATGAATCAAGTTAAGACTCGGGCGCACAAACGTAATTTATATGAAAATCCGGTCGTTCAGGAGGGTAAAATAGTGATTCAGGAAGGTGATTTGCTTAAGGGGATGACGCCAAAAGCATTGGGGTATGTTTTAGCGGGAGGAGCGGTTTCGATGGAGTTTATTGGCGTTGATGCCGGATCCGATGAGACACCGTTTGATTCCGATGTAAGTTATGTCAGAACCGGTGATACCACAGGAGGTGTTCCAGGGGCG
>CAZZFC010000125.1:0-3756 GCA_964653325.1 uncultured Candidatus Saccharibacteria bacterium
ATCATCACAAAGATCGTATCGGCTAGAAAAAGAGACCATTTTTGAACGGTCTCAAGGAGGAAAGCCAGCATCTGCTGGGTGTCTTGATTGGCTGCAGCGTCGCAACGATCAGGGCATCCAGCCCATTTTTTTAAGCAATCAATATTCACCAAAGGAAATTCGGTAATTACTGTAAAAAATAACTTTAATGGTTAAAGAGTTTACGGATAAATGGACTACCCAAGTCTGATAAATATACATTCCATAATTCTCTAAATGCCCTAATAATCACTTCAGGCTTTGCCCCAGTTGAAGAACCTACTTTACGGGGATAATGATGTACACCAATTTCAATAAAGTTATAGCCCGCGCGTTTTAAGCGAATTAATAGCTCCGCCGAAATCATCGCGCCTTTTATTGAAATCATGTTAGGGAGTACTTTTTTAATCGCAGAATTTTTAATTAATTTAAAGGCGCAATCTATATCGATCACCTTTAATCCGAAGAGTAATCGATTGAGTATGTTCCAACCTTTAGCATTCAAATAACGTAAAAATGGATCACTACGCTTGATTCGATAACCTAAAACTACATCGGTTTGATTAGTTTTTTCAATCAATTTCTCAATTTCAGTTAAATCAAACTGTAAATCCGCATCACTAAAAAACACCCAATCTTTGGTTGAATTAGAGTATCCGGTCATTAACGCACCTCCATAACCCTGATTCACTTCGTGAGTAATTAGACGGACTTTGGGATTATTCGTGACTAATTTCGAAACTACTTCGATGGTGTTGTCTTTACTGCCATCGTTAACCACAATTACCTCATAATCATTAGCGTATTTTTCAGCTACTTCAACAGCTTTTTTTACTGTCTCTTCTAAATTAGCCGCTTCGTTATAAGCGGGGAAAAAGATCGATAGACTTGATAATTCTGTAGTTGGATTCACAACTGAATTGTACACGAATAGGTCATACTATTCCAACAACCCACAGGATTATCCTGTTTAAGATTAGAAATCTTCCTACTCCTGTTTTAGGTCTTTTCGGTGATAAAATCACAAATGAATATCATTAATATTTTCAGTAAATGAATACTCTTAAACAGAATCTTCCACTTCTCGTAACTTTATTTGCTTTCCTTATTATTTTGGGACTCGCAATTAAACCAGTGGTTGATCCCGATTTTTGGTGGCATTTAGCAACCGGACGACTGATCTGGGAAACTCAATCTATTCCTCAACAGGACAGCTTTATTTACAGCATACCGAACTATCCGTATGTGTACCATTCTTGGCTTTCATATCTAATTATGTTTATGGTATATTCGATATTCGGCTTATGGGGAGCTAGTGTTTTGTATGCCCTCGTGATTACTTTTGCCTGTGTTTTCATATACAAATCGATTTCCTTAAAAAATAATTACGTAGGATTAATCTTGTTAATCCCTTTTGCCGCGATCATTATCTATATTACGGGGCTACGTCCTCAAGCCTACAGTCTTTTGGGATTAAGTATCCTTTGGTATCTGATAAATCAAACTCTAAAATTAGACAAAGTCTCATTATCGTTTTGGGTTTGGATTAAACAAACCAAGTTTTATTTATTATTCCCAATATTTATAATCTGGGTAAATATACACGGTGGATTTATCTGGGGAATTCTACTAATTGGACTATTTTCAGTTATTAACTTTATCATTCACAAAGATATTCAAGAGTTAATTTATCTTGTGATAACAATTATTGGGCTTGGATTAGTTACTTTAATTAATCCTTACACTTACCGGGTTTATACCCTGGCTTTGCAAATGAGCTCAAATCCCCTCGCCCGAGAATTAAATATGGATTGGTATCCGTTATTCTCAACCAAAGCCGTCGCTTTAACTCCCGACTATTTGATTATTCAAGCTGTATTTCTGTTATTTATCAGTGTTATTACATTTAGTAAAACTTCCAAAACAATCAAAATTGTCACCCGGATCTTATTTATTTCAAGTATTTATACGCATCGATATTTGCTGATGTTAAGTGTTGTGATTTTCCCATATTTATTATTAATCCTTAGCCAATTTTTTCAAAAAGCCACCCAATATTTTTCAAAATCAAACGGATTTACATTAAAAATATATTTATTAATTATCCCTATTTGTATTGTTTATTTAATATTAAATAACTTACACATTACCCAAGCGGCATATCAGTATCCTGATCAATTCGGTTACCAATTAGTTCAAAATATTTATCCCTATCCAATCGTAAATTACTTTCGGAATAATGGTGTCCCAACTCGTCTGTTAAATGACTATAACTATGGGGGATATTTAGAATGGTATTTCCCAAAAAATCAATACTTTGCGGATGGTCGGATGGATAACTTTTATATTAATGAAGCGACATTTCTTGAAATCTATAATCCATTGGTTAGTGCGCAATCAGGCTGGGAAGATATTTTTAAAGAGTATGATTTTAATGGTGTCCTACTTTCTAAAAAATTTAAGTTAGTTGATGAACTTAAAAATAATCCTGATTGGGAACTAACGCTTGAAGATGAAAATTTCGCTTTTTTCCTTCCGGTAAAATCGAATTAGCTCCATGTTAAAATAGATCCATGAGTGGAAGCTGTATATTTTGTAAAATCATCAACGGTGAAATTCCCTGTTACAAAATTTATGAGGACGACAATACTCTGGCTTTTTTAGATATCAATCCAATCAACCATGGCCATACATTAGTAATTCCTAAAACCCATATTCCATTTATCCACCAACTCAACGACGATCTTTATCAGCGCACTATGTTAACTGCTAAAAAAGTTATGCGGGCAATCGAAAGATCATTAAAACCGCTGCGGGTCGGTTTGGTTGTTGAAGGTTTTGATATTGATCACGCCCATGTAAAGGTAGTACCATTGAATAATATTCAAGATATTTCTACGACCAGGGTAAACAACCCCAAAAAAGAAAATTTTGAAAAAATGCAAACCAAACTTAAGCAAGCAGTTGTATGATAATCATGAATTTATAAACATGATCTACTTACCCGAAAGTTACCATTTCCAAGACACACCTGATTTCCCAAATTTGAAAGCAATACAAGTAACTGCTCAAGAGATTGGTAAATCATGCAAATACTTTTATGCATCTAACTTGTCACCTATAAATAAAAGTGTTGCAACGGATAAATTCGGTGAGCTGCCTGAAGATTCTGAAAAGAAAACCGAATTTGTAAATCAAGTAATTGTGAATTTATGGAATGAGTCCTATCACGTATTTCGTTTATATCTTGACTATAACCCAATTGATTTTAAAAATGGTTCGGATTATAAATTCGCAATGCATGAACACGTCAGCGGCTGGAGTTTAAATATTCCTGATCCGGTATTTGGAATGCTGCAGAATGCCTGGGAAAAAACCGGATTACCGAAGGATTTATTTTACCCGCAGCATTTAGCCATACACACTCCATATCCAGGTAGTAGTATATGGGCGAGAATCAGCCGGAAATTCGGTGCCGAAAAAATCTATACTCCACTGCAGTGGGATCACCGAATTGATAATTAATTATTTAATAATTTAGCTTCACCGTTATTGCCAATTTTCTGCATTTTTTGTGCACGTTCCCAAACGAATTTAAATAATTGCTTTTGCATTAAGGCTAAGTTTTTATCGTAAATTTCTAAACAAAACACATTATTATTCCGAACGTTATACATTGCCACCACATCGTTATAGACTAAAAATTCATATGATAAATTTAATGTTTTTGGATCAACA
>CAZZFC010000126.1:0-3732 GCA_964653325.1 uncultured Candidatus Saccharibacteria bacterium
GGAAATATCGATGTTGATCCATAAATCTTATAGTATCACGATTGTCAATCTTTGTTTACAGTATGCGTAATTATAGTTTATCCTTTTCATTTGGATAACTATTTCTACGCCAATTTATATACAAAATTAGCTAGAAAAGTATATAATCTCTACATTGTGATTTGGCGGGTTCGTCTAGCTGGTCCAGGACGCTAGGTTTTCATCCTAGAAATCACGGGTTCAAATCCCGTACCCGCTACCAAAGGTAATTAATTAATGGATAAGATTGATTTAAATAATTTCAGAATTGCCATTGTGCATGATATTTTGGATCGTTATGGCGGTGCAGAACGGGTTTTAGAAGCACTTCTAGCAGCATTCCCAAGTGCTGATTTGTTTGTCAGTCGCAATACGAATAATCCACAAACTCAACATATACAATCTCGATTAACTAATACAACGCTTATGCAAAAATTGCCATTCTTTTCAATTTTCGCTAAGTTATATACACCACTTTATCCAATTGCTTTCGAGAATATTGATCTTAGTAATTATCAAGTCGTGATAACCTCTACTGCTCACTTTGCAAAAGGTGTGATTACTAATCCCAAACAACTCCATATTTGTTATTGTCATACACCACCTCGATTTTTATATCATTACCCAACGGAAACTCCGATTCGAAATAAAGGTATCTTTAAGCCATTTACGGCTTTTTTAGATCATTCATTTCGACAATACGATTATGTGATTGCGCAAAGACCAGATTATTTTATTACTAATTCACAAAATACTGCGAAACGAATTAACAAATTTTATAAACGTGATAGTACAGTAATTTATCCTCCGGTTAATGTCGAAAGTTTAAACCCTAAATTTAATGTCATAAAAGATAATTATTATCTAGTCGCAGGTCGTTTAGTTGCTTATAAAAATTTTGAGATGATTGTGGAAACATTTAACCTTAACGGTAAAAGATTAATAGTTGCGGGTGATGGAGTTCTTAGAAAAAAGCTGATAGATAAGGCAGGTACAAACATAAACTTTCTTGGATACGTCGAAAACGAAAAATTAATCGATTTGTATCAAAAAGCTAAAGCATTTATCATTGCAACCACCGATGAAGATTTTGGAATTACGGCAATTGAAGCGCTTGCTAGCGGGACACCGGTAATTGCTTACAATGGGGGAGGATCAAGTGAAACAATTAAAGACTCTGTTACTGGAGTTTTATACTCAGAAAATACTTCTGAATCGTTAAATCAAGCAATTGTGAAATTCGAAAATAATTTTCAAATCTTCAATACTCAAAAGTTAATTGATGAGTCTCAAAAATATACTAAATCACGATTTATTGAGGAAATTAAACAATTTATTAATAAAAAGTATCTATTAACAATCAACGAAAGCGTTACTCAGCAAGAATAGTTCGTTTGTGGTTCAAAATATTAGTAATTACAAATCCAAATGTACCGATCCCAAATGCGATCAGTGCATATTTCACCATATCCCAATCAAAGATGGCAGTACTTGGTTGAGTTGTCATTGTCCCAAGAATTTGAGGATAAACTCCTAAAGGACAAATTTCTGTACTTGATGTATCGGCTAATTTGCCATTGCTAATTAAGGAACTTACGTTATAAAAACAGGTTGAATCTTTTTTCCCATCAATTAGTAAACTTGTACTATAATTAATAATTCGGGTTTCTTGAGGTTGCATTGCTCGTAAAATCCAAAGCAAATTAGTAGTATTATTAATTACTTCAACCTTTTCAGGCGTAATATCTCCTTTTTTAAATGCTAATCCAGTTGGGAATACATCAATCACACGTAAACTTGGAATTGCTTCAGTGGAGAAGTTGGTTATAATTAGTTGAAAATCTAGTTGGGAATTGACTTTTACATCAACTACCTTAGCGCCAAAGGATTCATTTCCGGCAATTCGTACCGATTTTTCAATTCCAACTATGGCTTCTTGAGCTGATATAACCTGTTCCAGAAATAAAAATAATATAATTAACAATATAAATTTTGTTTTCATAATTATGTCTATTATAAACGAGATGTCTAACCTATAGGTTTTAGGCACGATTTATTCAAATAGTTTATACTACTAATATGGATTATTTCATCAAAAAACTCAATCAACCGTTTGTACGCTATCTGTTTGTGGGAGTAAGTACAACATTAATAGATATCGGTATATTTTGGATTTTAATTAATGTATTTCATCTATACTATTTATTAGCACAAATTATTAATAGCCCTATTGTGCTAATTTATAACTATTTAGGACATAAAAAAATTACTTTTAATCATAATGATAATAAGCTTGTCCGTTATGTAATCCTTGCAATTATTAATTATTTTGTCGGACTTGGGTTGTTGTATGTGTATGTTGATATTGTGCATTTACAACCAATCCTCGGGAAAATTTTTACGATCGCAACCTTTATGTTTTATAATTTTTTTGCTCTAAGATTATTTGTTTTTAAAAAATGAAGAGATATCAAATATATTTAACTTGTTTATTAATCCTTGTCCCGGCTATTATAGTTTTACTTTACCATTATATTGGTTCATCTGGGCATATTCTTTTTCATGATGTTACTGAAGGTATTAATAGCGATAATATTTTTTCTCGATATTTCTTTGGTTATAACGATAATCTTGGATCTACTTTAGTTGAATTATCAAGAATCCCAATTTTCTCTATTATTTGGATAATTTTTAAATCTTTGTTTTTAACAACGGAGTTCTTTATAAAAATAAAAATATTTCTTTTATATATTACAAGTATTTGTGCTTTTTTATATAGTATTCATGTTTTTTCAGCCTACATTAAAAATACGGTGCAAACAAAGTATTTAATATTAGCTGGTGTGATTGCATCACTGGTTTATATCGTAAATCCCTGGATGAATAATCGAATTGTGCATTTTTTCTTATTTTTTGCTTCGGTTAATATCCCTTTAGTTACCAGTTTATATTTTGATTTATTACATAATTACAAAATCAGTGTATCTCGATTAATTATTTTAATCATTACATTTGGTATTACATTAGCAACACCGCATATTATATTAATTGATTTTGTAATAATCTTTGGTTTAACTTTAAGATTTTTAATGCAGCGAGATAATTTTAAAAATAAATTAATACGTATTTTAAAAATTTTTCTATTTGTTGGGATTCCCGTGATTTTAATTTCATTATATTGGTTACTTCCGTATTTATCATCCGGAGCAGAAATCCCCGATCGAGCTGAAAGCTTAGATATTTTGTTATTATTATCTCGCAACGCCAGTTTAATAAATTCGTTAAGGCTGATTAGTTATTGGTGGATTAATCCGCATGTGTATTTCGATGGTAATTCAGTAATTACAGCAATTCAAATCGTAATTAGTTATATGCTTCCGGGTTTGTTTTTAATGGTTATGATAATTTTACGTAAAAATAAATTAATGCAAACTCTCTTTATTTTATTTTTAATTTCTCTCTTTCTTTCTTCTAATACTGCATTATCACTTATTTTTTATAAAGCGATAATGTTTGATTCATTTTTATCATCGTTTGGATGGCTACTTAGAGAAATCGACAAGTTTGGCATTATATTAGCTTATATTTATTCAGTTAGTTTATATTTTCTAATTCTTGTAATGATCGAAAAATCAAAAGTGATGTTTTCTTTCATATTAATATTTGTACTTTTAATATTTGGATTTAATTTTAAACATTTAAATTATGTATTTA
>CAZZFC010000127.1:0-3727 GCA_964653325.1 uncultured Candidatus Saccharibacteria bacterium
GACTAACGCATCCCCCGCCTCTTTTTCTGATTTATCTCCTAATCCAAAGTACCAACGATATTCGCTTAGTTTTGCTTCATGGGTTGATCGATCAAAATACAATACACGCGCATCATCACCAACACTGCGTGCAACAAAGTTGA
Organism: uncultured Candidatus Saccharibacteria bacterium; assembly: GCA_964653325.1. GTDB lineage: Bacteria > Patescibacteriota > 4484-211 > 4484-211 > CAZZFC01. The sequence continues at coordinate 144 of CAZZFC010000127.1, forward strand.
TTGGTTTTATTAAATTATTAAAAGTTGTTTCATTCAATACAATATAACCATCAACTAATTCAAAATCCGAGATTTCAGTTTGAAGCTGTGTAAGTACCGCTCCAGCATAACCCGATGTTTCACCATCTGCCAACATTAAGCGCAACTCCATGATTCTCTTTTGCGCGTTATTTACTGAATCTACATCCGTCGTTTTTAGGGCACTGATTATCCCTTGAGTTTCAGAACCAATCTTTTCGAAATTCAAATCTTTCCGTAAAACTGGAGTATATTCGGTTCGCATTAAATATATTATTACTGTTTTTCCTGTACAAACTCAATTTTATTCCCATCAAAATCCCAAATCGTGAGTGTTTCACCATAGGATGCTTTAGTGATTTGATCCTCACCTTTAATATTTATTTGATTTACCTTTTCAAATAATTCATGAATGTTATCTGTCCAAAAAACACAAACTTGCTTCCCTGGTACTTTCATTTCGTCGTCCGACTGCATAATCGAAAAATACTGATCTTTTTGACCAACATCATATGAAACAAAGTTCCCAAAATCTTGTACCAAATTAAATCCCAGTTTATGGTAAAACTCCTTGGATTTTTGGATATTCCTTACATAAAAAATCACATTACGGATTCTCATACACGTATTATAAACTTTTAGGAAAATAAATATTAGTAATTTACAATTTCTTCACAACCACAATCGAACAATTGGTAAGTACGGCAGCGAGTGCCCCAACCGCCGCTAGGTATGGAGCCAATAAAGATCCAACTACTCCTAATGTTACGGGAACTTCCATGATTGATTCACCTTTTTCATTTTTAATGATGATGCGACGAGCGTTACCTTCTTTAATAATTTCCTTAAACTTTTTGACTAATTCTTCACCGGTTAGTTTAAACTCTTTTGTTTCTTCTTTTACTTCAGACATAAATATATTATAGCAAAAATTTTCAAATCGATTTGCGAGCATTCTAAAATCTTGTTAAGATCAAGCTAGTGAAAATTGTATTAAGAATATTATTAGTCGTTGCGATTATAATTGTAGCTGGAATTGGTTATATTTTCATTTCTTTCCGAAGCAGCACCCCAAGAGATTTAGGCATTACCTATACCCAAGCGGACTTAGAATACGGCCGTGGTAAAAGCCAGATTGTATATGAAAAAATCACAGATACAGTTTCTCCAAGTCAATATTGGCAAACAACTGGCAGTCGAGATGTTGATACCGCATTTACTTCAAGTGAAGTTACCGCGATTATGAATAACAAACCCGGACTTTACTATCCTTACAAAGATGTTCAAGTTAAATTTAATGCAGATGGTACAGCCGAAATTAGCTGTGCCGTCGATAAATCACGTATCCCCACATACGCCGCCACGTTTGGCACTCCTCAAGAAGTCGTCGACTTGGTAATGAGTTTTCTACCGGAAAATCCAGTATTTTATCTAAAAGGTAAAGCTACTCTTGTGGATAACAAAGTTGGTGTTTTTGAGCCGCAGCGATTTGAAGTTGGTCGATTACCACTTCCACTAAATTTAATTTTGGCTAAAGACCCTAGTTTCTCGAACAAGGTCTATGCCATGGATTTAAATGAATTATTATCTGAAATCTCTGGAGTTAGCGACAAACGTAGTTTAATCGTAAGTTTTATTAATGAAAAATTAGCTGGAATCGAAGGCTTCTATGCTAAAGACGCCCATATGGAAGAAGATAAACTTGTTTATAAAGGAACCCTTCCCGAAACTGAATCCACGGTTAGGTAATTACCTTCAATTCAATATTTATTTGTATACTAAAGCTAGATGGATCAACAAATTTTATGTCCTAAATGTCAGGCTTTAATTAAATCAACTGATAGCTATTGTTCAAACTGTGGATATCGTTTAATAAATCAACCTCTTTCAACTTCTTCTCCTGAGCAATTTAAACTGATTCTTAAAACAGTTCTACTTCCCCCATTTGGTATTTATTGGGGGCTTAAATATGTCCATCAAACGGATCAAGTATCAAAACGGCTTGGGTATCTAGTGATTGGGATAACTATTGTCGAAATAATTTGGTTAACTTACTCAACCATCAGTATTATGAATAGTATGAATTCCTTGCTTAATAACCAAATGCAAAATTACGGTTTTTAACTTAATCACTTAATGTTATATTGGTAATATCATGCCCCGTCGTAATGGATTTATTTTTGTCGAGTTGATTGTTGGAATAATTGTAATCAGTGTCGTTACAACCGGATTCATGATTTGGCAGAAATCCCAAACCAAGTTGGCAAACCAAAACTATATTGCATCTACGTCACCTCATCCGACGAATGTGGGATCCATCGACCCAACTAACATACCAACATTATCGCCAACAATTCCAGTAATCCCTACCCCAACAATCACCATCACCCCAACCAAACCGACCGTAACCATCAAACCAATAAACACACAAACTCCACCGACAACAATCCCACTGTCATCAACGCCTATTCCACCAACTCAAGTTCCACCCACAAATACTCCAATTCCGTCTTGTGTACACAATACAAATCCAACATTTACCAACCATTTTACCGATATCACTAAAATCAACTACATCGCTCCACCACCAACAATTGGTTCCGGACCAAGCTTAAAAACCCATAGTTACATTGGTACGGATCACGCACTCGTTCCGATTTATGCACCTACCGCAATGAAGTTAGTTAGTGGTGCCTACTATGTGGGAGGCCCATACACGCTTGAATTTCAGGTTAGTTGTGAAGTAACTCTCCGATTTGGCCATGTGACAGATCCTATAGATTTAATTAAAAATGTTTTTCCGAGTCAACCCGCCTCGGATAGTCGAACGTTTGCTGTTACTCCCATTAATTTTAATGCGGGTGATGTAGTGGCTTATACCACTGGTACCGATCAAGCTGGGAACTGGGATTTTGGCGTATATAATTCCGCGACAACAAATCGATATGCGGCAGACCCAAGTTGGAATACAAGTACGGTTTATACAACCGCGGTTTGTCCATTTATGTATTATTCCCCTAGTATGAAATCGACCTATTATAACTTGTTTAATAATGAAATTTTAGGCGGTAATCCACCGGATGGCGAATCTTTCTGTCAATAAACAATTAATCCCTTGCGTGGTAGTTAGTTCTTCAGTAATATAACGATATGAATCAAAAAGGTTTTGGGATGATCGTTGGAGTTATTGTAACGGTTTTAATTATTACGATGGGAATTGTAACTTTCACTTTTTTTAGCAAACAAAATCCGATTGAAAATAATAATCCTGAGCCGACAATCACTCCAGCGCTAACTCAAGTTCCAGATCCAGACGGTACAATCTTAATTCAAGCCAAAGATGGCATTATTTCCAATCTTGGAAAATATGACAACCAAACATATTTAGCTAAAACGTCCCGGGGATTTGAGGCTTACCTTGCACAAGAAGCTGCCCAAGTCACAATCCCGTTTACAATCGCTGACTCACAAACCGGAACATACGAAGTATTCGTTTACACCAGCGATGATGGACTATTTGGAAATGGCGATCGCAATGCCACGATATTCTTTGATCAATCCCAAAA
>CAZZFC010000128.1:0-3661 GCA_964653325.1 uncultured Candidatus Saccharibacteria bacterium
GCTCGTACTTTTTGGGGCGGGGATGTCCTTTGCTTCCTAATAAAAATTGAACGCGATCGTATTCTTCCATGGTAATCATAGGTTCGTGCCTTCCAGTGTATTGCTTACCATTCCAGTCAATGATACCTGTATAAAAAAGATTATTAAACATTCGATAAATACCGCTTTTGGTCAACTCTTTTCCGCCAATGTTGCCGCATTTTCTTGTTGTTAACCCCCAGTCATTGTTTGCAATATTCAAAATCTGCGGCGGAGTATAATTTCCGGTAAGCATCAGATCCCACATCTTCCGTACTAAGTTAAATCGCTCCGGATCGCTTGCTATTGTTTTACTTTCTTTATTATTCATGTAGCCGGTCGGCGCATGACTTGGTAACCAGCCCTTTTCTAGTTTACTCTCAACTCCACGTTTAGTGTTTTTTCTCAAGTCGATAATAAACTGATTGGCCATCCCGCTTTCAACGTTGAAAAGTAAAACGTTATCCTCAGGCAGGTATTGCCGGTCAATTGTTTGAATCGATTTTAGAATGCCTTGCTGTAACAACCAGCTTATCTTCCCACTGTCAATTGGGTTGCGAGTAAGACGATTTATTTGCCAGCACAAGATTCCATTTGCCTCGCCTGCTTCAATACGTTGAACCATTGCGTCAAATATAGGACGATTATCCGGCTTTTTAGCTGATTTTGCCTCGGTGTAGATTTTTTCGATATCTAACTTGTAGTCATTGGCAAGTTCTTTCATGCGATTAATTTGATCATCGATGGACTGAACCTGCCTGTCTTCGCTTTCTGAGGATTTCCGCGCATAGAGAAAATATCGTATTTGGTTTGGACTTGGCTGCATAGCGCCTCCTAAAACTCAAAATGGACGGTTCTGGTTGACCCAATACACTTTCTCGCAGAGGAGTAGCCTTATTGGCAGAACCGCCCATTCAGGGCAATAAGGCACAAAAAAACCTCTGCGTTAAGTATTGGGTCAACGATTTCATTATATAGCTCCTGTCCTCTTAAGTAAAGAATAATTATAAAATTGCTGAATGTGTATCTGATTCAATCTTCTTTGTCTTCTGGTTGGTTTACCTTTATAGTATGGCTTTTTGATGTGAGCTTGTAAATCTTCTGCCTTTTTTTCTAAGTCAAAAGCTCTGAAGAGTGGATAATTCTTATACCTACGATTGGTATTTTTTGAGCTATACGTCAACTCGTAGCAATGTCTGCAACCGAAATAGTCTCCAACCTTGTAAAGTACTCCAACCCTTCTGCCACAATATACGCCGCTTTTACTAAGTGGGCAGGTAAACCAATATCTTCGGCCGCCAAAGTGACAGGGAGTGGTGGTCATTCCTGCTTTGTAGTCAAAATCCTTTCTGTCTCCGTTAGATTCTGTTTGTGTATACTGAAAACGAATATGACCATCTCCATCGGTTCTACATACAGTAATTTCAACACTGCTTTTGATCTCAAGCATTCCGCTAGTCCAGCTAATTGTTCCGTTCACAAAACCATTGAACCATGATTTTTCAAGTTGCCATATTCGAATCTTCTTGAGATGATCCGCTTCTGTTTTTGAAGAATAACCGTAATGCCTACCCATAAAAGCCTTTCATAATTACCGAAATCATTAGAGATTAACGTCAAAAATTCTACTTCAAAACTTGAGAATATGCCGTCAAATCAATAATAATTCTAGGTTGTTAAAATGCGACGTCATTGCACACCTTACGGTGTATCCAAACAACTGTTATTTTCGTTTACCCCACACCCGTCACCACTATATTTTTGAGTTTCAGAAATAGTGGTTAACATGGTAGGGTAAATTAAAATCCTACGTTTGTCGAGCGAATCAGGTTCCTGAGTAATCAAGCCGGCTGTCTCCAACATAGGCAGTATCTGCTGGCGTAACTGGCAAGTATCAACCATGCGTCCGTAGACTTTGTAGTGCTTTTCAAATATCTCTTGTCGCGATATTCCTATCTTATCTCTTGTATCTATAGAATCTTCATCTATAATTCCGTTTTTCTCTTTCCAGGCCGGTAAAATGACTTCTTGATATAGGCTGTAGATAAACGGCGGAAGGTTAAAATCTTGAGAGCGAGATATTTTATCCCACAGCACAAAACCCAATTCTATATCGTCATTACTGGCGGTAATCGTCGAATCATGGCGATCTCTCCACCATAGATTGAGAAGTGCAAAGGATTTGATAAGTGAAAATAGCCACTTTATATCCCGTTGATGTCGTGGTTTTAACATTGGCTTATGAGAGAAAAACCGTTTTTCAATCATATCTTGTAAGGCAATCTTAATTTCCATGATATGTTCTTGTCGGATCGCCTCAATTCGTTTTTTGAGTAGTTGCCGATCTTTGTTCTCTTCAAGCCATAATTGATAGGCGGCATTATCTGATTCCTTTTTGATGGCCGCCACAATCCCTGCCCGTATTTTCTCTTGATCTACCTCTGGAGATAGCAGTAAAAATCGTGTCGCTTCTTGTTCGTCGATCCGCAGACCCGCTGTACAGAAGATAACCGATGGAAATCCCTTGAGAATAACATTCTTTGTCCTTAATCCCTGCTTTTGGGTTTTATCGGTGATCTTGTTATATATTTCTTTTTTGTCATGGGACAGAAGCGATCTTAAACGCTCCAGCAGTTGCATATGAGGCTGTTCTAAAAAAATCAAAATCTTTCTTGATAGATCAACGATTATGCGTCCTTTTTGTTTAGGATCAGGTTCACCCACCTCATGAAAAAAGGCAGTGGGGCTGCAATATCCTGTTTCGATCACATCCTCTTTGGGAAAAAGACTGGCAATTTCGGTGGGGATGTAGCTTTTTCCTGTGCTGGATGGGGCATTGTAACTTATATTAAACTGTGCATTATCCGTATAAGCCGCCAGCTCGCATAGAAAAGTAACTATCTTGTTCTCATTGTCTTTTTTAATCGTTAAACCCAGTATCTCGAGAAGTTCTTGCACTGATAAAGGTTTGAATTGTGAGACGTCAATCTTTTGCGGATATTCTTTCGTATACTTACCGAATAAATCTTCGACTGTGCCTTTAAGTCTTATAAAATAGTCGGTGATATCGCCACCTTCACCGACTTCTTGGGGTAGAGCAATAAGATTGATCGTACCTCTACCACTGTCTATAAACATCTTTGCCACTCGTTCTGCGCCTTTCCTGCCAGCCTCGTCATTATCGTAGCAAATATAGATATTGTGGCACTTGTCAAAGCTCGACACCCATTCCTGTTTGAATGTTAATGCTCCGTGGGTAGAAGTAACGGCCGGCACACCCTTTGATATTAGTAGTATTCTGTCCAACTCGCCTTCACAGACAACGATTTGATCTGTATTATTTTTGAGAGCTTCCCAGTCATATAATTGAGCCTCGATTCCTTTGGGATAAGTCATCTTTTCGTTACCTGCACTTGGGTCTTGCCGCAATTTGAAAAAAGCGTAGTTTCCTGTCGTGTTTTTGATTGGTATTGTAATCCAATGCTTGCCGTAAAATTCACCCCACCCCAGTTTGTAGGTACTGATCGCTTCATTGAGAATGCCCCTGTTATTTAGGTATAACCTTATATGGCTGGGTAAAACTTGATGACACTGGTTGACCAAGTCTGAATTAAAAAGATGTTTCTTGAAATTTGGGTCATGG
>CAZZFC010000129.1:0-3647 GCA_964653325.1 uncultured Candidatus Saccharibacteria bacterium
AGAATTCCAAGCATAATCCAAGCTTGATAGTAAAATTTAAACATTGTGTTCGCACGATAATGAGCTGGGTAAATGTCACGAATGAAAATTAGTTCAGGTAAAATAATTAGTAAAAAAGACACAATTGCGAGAATGATCATGTAAATATGAATCCTTTCAACTTTTTGCGAATTGATATCGATTAAATTATTAATTTCGGGATTTGTAGGTTGTTGATTTGGGTTATTTACCAGTACAGTAACTGCTAGCAGGGCGGAAAAAACCTGAACAATTTTCTCTTTCAGATTAAAATTGTGGGTTTTATATAAGTTTCGAATCCAAAGTATTAAGAAAATAGTTAATGGAACTTGTACTCCCCAAAGAATGGCAATTTGGTAAAGATAAGAATGACCATTTAAGGGAACAATTCCAATCCCTTTTGAAATTGGGGTTAAATGGAGCCAAAATGGAGTAAAAAAGGCAATCGCACTTAACAACAAGATTATTGAAATGATGGTTGTGTTGATTAATACGCTACGATCAAAAAGTCGTTCTTTCCAAGTAGGTAGAGTTGAACGACTAGAAAACAGTGTCCAGTATATTCCACCGCTAACAACCAGATAGATAGCAAAGTCCCATGCATTAGTCGCATACATAGTACCGATAATAAAACTAAGCGCTAATAATTTTGGGATTAAAGAGAGTAATTCTCTTTTGGTAATAATTGGTTGAGCTGGTTTATTAAAGGAAAGAACGAGGATCAAAATTAGCGTTAAAGTTAAAATTACAATTGGAATATCGCTCACATGGCCATGAAGGTCATTGACGATAAAACTATAGATGGGAAATTCGTGAATTGTATTATAGATAAATCGAGTGGCATCAGGGTACCAATATTTTGATGGATTCAAAGGATAGTAAAAAATTGTATGTAAGTTTCCGAATACTCCCACGAGTAAGAAGGATAAAATCCCAGCCAAATAGCTTCGCCAAGGTCTTCGGGATAATTCATTTTTATTCAATAAATAAAAAATACCCGATCCAAACGAAAAAGATTGGATCGCGGTAAATCCAAAAATAACTGACATTTGCAGATTGTAGCCAAATGAGGCCGGAACTTGAGATAATTTTGTGATAAATGCGGCTAAATAATGTCCATAATAATAGTAATTAATAGTTTCCCGAGCCAGAAAGTGATCGAGTGGAGGGAAGTACTCAGTCTTAAGAATCGAAAGCATAAACCCATAATCCATAAATTTCTCCAAACCATTGATGTCAGGGGCATACCCACGAACAATCGTCCAGATTGCCGAAACACCAATAAACAAAATCTCCTCAAAAAAGATAACTTTCCAAGCAGTTTTCAGTAATCTAAAATTAATGTGTTTAAATAATACGATCCAAATAATTGCGGTGATGACAATTGAAATAACAATTGAGTTTTGTAATGAGAATGGAATAAGATGGAGTGAACTAAATAACCAAACTAGATAAGCCGTGATTAAAACCCCAATAATCTTGGTAAATCCCCAACCCCGATCAGGCAAACGTTTAAAGATAAAATATGATAGAGGTAAAAATGCAATTCCGAGTAATTCAATGACTAAAAGATATCGGAACAATGCGGTGATATCATTCATATAGTAAATATTTTAACACCTAATAAAAAAATAATTAAAATGAAAATTCTACATTCAATTAGTTATTATGCACCCTATATTTCCGGAGTTACACTATATTGCCAGCGTTTAGCTGAGAAACTTGCGAGAAATGGAGTTGATAACACGGTTATATGTGGTCAACATGAAAAACAATTAAACACCCAAGACGCTTTGCATAAAGTTAATATTATTCGTGTTCCGGTATTAATCAAACTTAGTCGCGGAATGATTATGCCGTCTTGGTTTATTTATGTATATAAACAAGTCAAAAAACACGATTACATCTTCATTCACTTGCCTCAAATTGAAGGTGTAATTACTGCATTTTTAGCAAAAATATTTAGCAAAAAGATTATTGCAATTTACCACGTTGAGTTAGTATTACCCAAGACATTGATTAATCGATTACTTATGTATATTACACATACGTGTTCGAGATATGTTCTTGGGAAATCAGATTTAATCATTAGTTATACCAGTGATTATAGTAAAGCTACCAAATTGTTACCGAAATATTTCTCAAAGGTTATTGCAATTTATCCACCGATGATATTGAATACGAAACCTCTACAGAGGACAAGATTAAATACAAATGGTTTAGTCACGATTGGGTATCTTGGCAGAATAAGCCATGAGAAAGGATTAGAATATTTGTTTAAAGCTATGAATATCATCAATGTAACAAATCGATACAAATTACTAATTGGAGGTCCACAACCAGCGGGGGAAGATAAGTATTTTAAAGTAATTTCCAATTTAGTCGGATCGGAAAAAAATGTCGAATACTTAGGAACACTACCACCATTAAGATTATTAGAAAATGGGGAACTCGAGCAAAATGCATTGGTTGAATTTTTGAATTTAATTGATATTTTTGTTTTACCGAGTATTAATGAGTCATTTGGAATAGTTCAGGTAGAGGCAATGTCTTTTGGCTGTCCAGTAATCGCGGGTGATTATCCCGGGATGAGAGTCCCGATTGGCATCTCGGGGATGGGGGTAATTATCCCCTTGCAAAACCCGGAGAAACTGGCCGATGCAATTATTGAAATCACCAATAATTATGAAAAATATACACAAAACCAATCGAAAGTAATTAGTGAGTTTAATATTGATAAAGTTATTGATCAAATAATGAATAATATACAAAATATTGTTTAATATTTTTTCTTAAAAACCATTACTTTGGGATGATCATAGACCGTAAATGCTTCTTCGCTATTATCATCATTAATTTGCATGCCGCAAATATTTTCGGTATTCACAAAACTGATGTTAGCGAATTTAATCTTTTGAAGAGAATTAGAGATAAAACAAGGGAGTCTTAAAGTAGGGTAAGTTGAAACTTCGGCGACTTTTTCGAACTTTAGCTCTTCGTTAAATAATTTATTAAAAAAATCAGTAGTTTGTGGATAACGCTCAGGCACGGTTGGGATCGAACCGTAGAGTCGGTTACTAGAAATAATAATATATTCCGCTTTTTCTAATTGGCGATTTATTTCGGACCATTTGTCATATGATTCAGGATCAAACAAGTGTAATGTTTCGGCTGGGTAAACACGGTATGCGATGTTGGTAAAAGCACTGACATTTAAGGGTAAGCAATCGTCCCAGTGATCACAGGTTAAGGTACTTTCCGATGGTATGTTTTCATAAATCCAGATAGATGCGGTTACGCGCGTATGCAGTTGTGAGTAGATGTACATAAAACTCATAGGCCAAATACTTATAAACAGAATAATGATTCCTCCTACAATTCCTTGATTTTTTAACGTTTTAAATGTTCTTAGTATTTGAAATAAACCGAATGCTGAAATTATTGCGATGAATGGATATATCGGTAAAAAATAACGCATGGTTGTGACAAACTGAGATCCTTGGTAAATGAATAAGCCGAATATCCACAAAATTATTAAACCAATCGGAAGCTTGAATTGATTGTAGTTATTGCGCATAAATATTAATGCAAGGATTAATCCGATGATAAATAAAATAAATAAAGGTAAG
>CAZZFC010000130.1:0-3646 GCA_964653325.1 uncultured Candidatus Saccharibacteria bacterium
AATTATCGCAACAATCATACCAAACCGCCGATTATGTACTGGCAGGTATTGTGATATTTTTAACCATCTTTGGTGTAGTGATGGTATATAACACCAGTGTAATTATTGCATTCAAAACGTTTAAAGATAAATATTGGTTTTTTAAGAATCAAGCGATCTGGGCTTTAATTGGTGTGTTTTTTGCTTATTTAGTGGGTAATATAAACTATAAAGTATGGAAGCAATTTGGTCCATTATTGTTAACGATTAATCTTGTTTTATTAGTATTTGTTTTAATCCCGGGTTTTTCATCTGAAGTGTATGGGGCACACCAACGATTGGTGATACCTGGAATTCCATTTTTAAACTCGATTACTATCCAACCATCCGAACTGTTAAAACTTACTCTAACTTTATATTTAGCTGGTTTATTTTCGTTTGCAAAAGAAAAAAGATTACCTTTTCCCAATTGGGATTTTTTTAAAGTATTAGGTATCGGTTTGTTTTTAACTGCAATTGAGCCGGATTTAGGTAATGCAATTTTAATTGCTGGAGGTGCATTTATTATTTATTTTACCGCAGGTGCGAATTTGATTTTAACATCACTGATTATTTTGTTAGGTGGGACTGCTGCGACAATTTTTGCATTTATTTCCGACTATCGCCGCGAACGAATTACTTCGTTCATTAGTTCAATTATTAACAATTCGCCAACAACCTATCATCTAACCCAAATCTTTATTGCTTTAGGGTCAGGTGGTTTATTGGGTGTTGGACTAGGGAATTCTCGGCAAAAATACCAATATATTCCTGAAGTTACAACTGATTCAATTTTTGCCGTGATTGGTGAAGAGATGGGTTTAATTGGTAGTTTAATAGTTATTCTGGGATTGTTTTTTATTATTTGGCGTGGTTACAAAATTGCCAGTAATTGTCAAGATACTTTTGGACGTTTACTCGTGATTGGTTTAACAAGCAATATTGCCTTACAAACAATTGTTAATTTAGGTGGGATGGTTGGATTAATTCCACTCACTGGGGTCCCACTACCTTTTATTAGTTATGGAGGGAGTTCACTGACATTACTGCTAATTTCAATCGGTATAATTATTAACGTCTCACGAGAAAAACACGGCTTATTGCATTGATAAAGTATTAAATAATCCTGTAGAATATCAGCATGGATAATTTAACAAAACATAAGATAATTTTTACTGGGGGACACCATAATTCAGCTTTAGCGGTAGCTAAGGAATTATTAAAAGATAATTATGCCGAAGTTGTTTGGTTTGGTCATAAGTTTTCAATGCAAAATGATAAAAACCCAAGTGCCGAATTTTTAGAAGTAACAAATAATCATATCCGTTTTCGAGTTCTTCATGCGGGGAAAATCTATAAAACGTATTCAATTCTTAGTTGGTTGAAAATTCCTTGGGGTTTTATTGAAGCGTTTTACTTTTTGTTAGTTGAAAATCCCGATTTAATCGTAAGTTTCGGAGGATATCTCGCAGCGCCAGTGGTAATCGCCGCATGGTTGCAGGGAATCCCAATTATTACCCATGAACAAACGACAGTTGTTGGTTTTGCGAATAAAATCATTGCATATTTTGCCGATAAAATTTTAGTAACCTGGCCTCAATCAAAAAAATATTTTGATTCACAAAAAGTTGTGATTACAGGTTTACCTTTAAGGGAAGAGATATTTAAATCAACGAATATAAAATTATTTAATAATAATTTACCAGTCGTTTATATTACTGGAGGCAAACAAGGTAGTCACTTGATTAATGAGACTGTAGGTAAGGTATTACCTGATTTGCTAAAAAAAATAAACATTATTCATCAAACTGGTTCAAATTCAGTTTATGATGATTTTAATAAATTAATTGAACTTCGTGAAAAATTAGAGTCATCAATTAGAGAGCGATATTTGGTTAAACAATATTATTTTGAAGACGAAATTGGCGATATTTTCAATCAAGCGGATATTGTGATTAGCCGGGCGGGGGCACATACGACCTACGAATTAGCTGCTTTAGGTAAACCTGCCTTATTTATCCCGATTAAATGGGCTTCGCATAATGAACAATATAAGAATGCTCGGGAATTAATTAATGTAGGAATTGCAAGTATGATTCCGGAAAATCGGTTAACCCCAGAATCACTTGTCGTTGAGCTAAATAATATGCTAAATAATTTATCTCAATATTTAAAAAATGCTGATTTGGTTAAACAAAAAGTAATATTTAATGCCAAGGAAAGAATAGTTAATGAAATCAAAACAACCCTTAACACGAGTAATTGAATCAATCAAAGGAATCAAATCCTTTTTTTATCATCGATATGTATTTAAAATTCGACGAGTAATACCATATCTACTTTTGGGGATTGTGGCTTTTATTGTATTAAAATTTATCTATCAAAATATATTTTATGTAAAAACTATAAATATAAATACTATTCCAGTAAACGCAACAATTGAACAGGATATCAAAGATCAGATGGAACAAGTACTTGGAAAAAACATTATTCTTTTAAATACCGGTGAAATAATTAGAGCGTTAAAAGCAGAATTTTCTCAAGTACAACAGTTAAATATTATTAAAGAACTCCCAAATACTTTAGTCATTAATGCTAAGGTTATTTTACCCAAATATTATTTATTTTGTAATCAAAAATATTATAGTATTGACGAAACAAATAAAATTTTTGATATAACTAATTCGAATGAATATCCAAATATCCCACAAGTACAATCTTTACAAAGTGGAACATTAGAGATGGGGATAGCTATTGAAGAATTTAGTTATAATCAAATACTTTCATTAACATCAGTTGATTGGAATAGTTTTGAGGTCGAATTAAGAAATATTTCACATTCTTCATTTTTCGATTTATCAGTTAATGATAGGAAATTCAATTGTTTATTTCATATTTACTTGAGTTCTAAATACGATCAAAGTAAAATTCTTGAAATAATGACACTTTTGCAAAAGGATGAATTCAGGGCTAAAAAGTATTCCGAGATCGATTTACGTTTTGGTAAGGCTGTGATAAGATATCAATAACAATAAAGTTTTTATTTGTTAAATAAGCAAAAAGTACATGGCTAAAGATCGGATTATTACAACAATCGATATTGGTTCTTCAAAAATTGCGGTATTAATTGCCGAATATATTGACGATGAATCGATTCAGATTATTGGCGTGGCTTCTGTTATTTCCAAAGGTGTAAAAAAGGGTGTGATTGTAGATATTGATCAAGCTGTTGATTCAATTAATGAAGCGTTGGAGGCAGCGGAACGAATGGCTGGAATTCAAATTACAAAAGTATGGATAACCGTAAATGGAAATCATATTGCTTCTGTAAATTCACAAGGTGTTGTTGCGGTTGCATCCGCGGATGGTGAAATCTCTGCAAATGATGTTGAACGAGTAATCGAAGCTGCCAAAGCAATTTCCATTCCATCATCTCGTGAAATAATTCATGTTTTACCACGTACTTTTATTGTGGATCAACAAGAGGGAATTGATGATCCGATTGGAATGAGTGGTAATCGACTGCAGGTAGAAACCCATATTATTACTGGCGCGGCAACCAGTATGCGTAATTTGATCAAGTCAGTACAACAAGTTGGATTAGATGTCGATAATGTGATTTTTAGCG
>CAZZFC010000131.1:0-3638 GCA_964653325.1 uncultured Candidatus Saccharibacteria bacterium
GGAGAGAGAGATTTTTTTGGGTTAAGTTTTCTTGGGTCATAATAATTATAGACAAACTTATTAGAAAACGTACTTATGGTGTGCCTGTCCGCCAACTGGCGGATCTATACGCTAAACCAATTAAGGTTTTTTAGAAATGAAGACACCTAAATTGTAATTGGTTTATCTATACATGTTATCAAAAAAAGATCTTCATGTCCATGGGTTATGTTAGATGACGGTGTGGCCGATAAAGCGGGAGTAAGGCTTCGCTCACGGGTGAAGCAAGTGGTTCTCGCCCGCGAATAGAAAGTTAGACATGAGGCCGACCAAAGCTATAAACTTTGATTTTGCGGAAAAGGTCCCCCATCAGACCATTTAAAAAAGGAGCCTTGGGAGAGTCTATCTGACGCCCATTCTGGAATCTAGTTTAGCCTTGATTTATAATCATCCGAGAAGACCACGGTCCGCCAGCTGGCGGACGTGGATGAATCGAATGATTTCGAACTCGCCGCAGGCGTAGCCTGAGGATACCACGGCTTTAGCCGTGGTAGTTCATTAAATAGCTCTGAATTTTTCTTGTCAAGAATGGGGAGAAAAAAAGTGACGGGAAAAAGACGGGGAGGTTAAGTGGGAAAAGAAGGAGGCGTTTTCATGCGCCCGGTATCATTTCCTCTTCTTCCTCGGAAAACGGAGCTTGACGCCGACTGGCGCTGAGGACATTAATCAGATTAAGATAGTCTTTTTTCATGCCCTGTAGTTCCTGTGCAGAGTAAGCCTGACTTCTATCAACGTGCCCACGCGAGAGGAATTTATAAAGTGCATCTCTCTCTTGGGTGGTGGTCATGGGGTTGTACATAAAATCTTTGCTCTGTAACATGCTGGCAATATGAGAGAACGTGTCTTGTTGGAAATCGCCACCGGGCACAACATTCCCGGCCATATCTTTACTGGGTATCAAGGGGGCGATTTGCGGATGAGTCATCATTTGGGCAACCCGACGGGTAATAGTGCCTTTTCTCTGGACTGTCCAGGTTGGGTCAGCGTTGGTCTGCATCCGTTCATAGGAGCCCGGAGCAGCATGCTGAAGTCTGGTGAGCATCTGGCGGTTGTATTCCCCACCGACATTTTCTTGGCCATAGGTTTTGCTTCCCATCCAGTTTCTGACCACTTCAGTATCCGGAATAATGCTGGATTTACCCTTGGGTAACATTTTATACCCGTCGTGGAACTGCACGTTCTGCCGGATAAAATCAGCGCCAAAACCAGCTGCTTTTTGG
Organism: uncultured Candidatus Saccharibacteria bacterium; assembly: GCA_964653325.1. Lineage (GTDB taxonomy): Bacteria > Patescibacteriota > 4484-211 > 4484-211 > CAZZFC01. The sequence goes on from CAZZFC010000131.1 coordinate 1,260, forward strand.
CCCTTATCTTCCCACATTAATCGTGAAAGTTGGCGCAAATCTCCAATTTGCCAGGTTCCCTTTCCATCCATACCCGACAGTCGGTAACTATCTTTTCCATCTTTAGTTTCCTTACTAACCATTTTTGCCAAAAGATCGTTATTGCGTTTAGCCTCAGCTAGTTGCGCCATGGCCACTTCCAGCTGTTCTCCGGTAGCGGCAGGATTGGCCTGGATTGCTTTTAAATTCTCTTCGGCTTTTTCCAGTTTTGCATCCGAAAGGTTACGGGCGTGAAGATAGGCTTGCGCCTCTGGTGCTTGCAGTTCTCGCGCCATAGAATCTTTATCTAATAATTTTATCTCGGCGTTGGGATTGTTGATGGCTCCGCTGCGCAACCCTGTATAGATATTGCGCGCGCCACCAATGGAAATCCCATGCATGGCTGCTATCTCATAGATGGATTTTTCCTCAAACATACTTTTGGCAACTTCAGAGCGATAGGCTTCATGAGTTTGGAGTTCCGTTTCCTGCTCACCCATTTGTCCGCGTACTCCTTTGGCGCGCCCTGCCATAAATTCTCCCCGTTTTTGGAAGAGAGGAATACCGCTCCATTGTCTGGCTCGTGCCCCCCAGCGGATTAAATTCGCCTTGCCCCTGCCGACTTCACCTACTTCTTTCATCTGGCCTGTTTCTTCGTCAAGAACTTTTCGTTTAGCTCCACCACGTTTAGCCAACTCAGACGTATATTCCATTTCTGCAGCTCCTTTTCTGCGGCCAATCTCTTCTGGGGTAAAGGTTTGGGAGATTCCTTGAGAAATTCCCTGCACTCCCTTGGTCATTCCTTCCATCAGCTGCGCTCCTTGGCCGGCTCCCATCAGAGAGGCTAAGACGGACGGAGAGCGGATGGCAATACCGACCATAGCAGTGGCGATTATAATTTCTCCCCAGGTCCAGATACTTCCCATGGAGCCGGAGGCCGGGAAGGCCACTAAAAGTGCCATCCCCAGAGCCAGGATTATAGCAATGGCGGTTTGCATAAAAGCAAAAGCAAAAAATGTTTTACTCCAGAGCCCGTTGATGGTTTTGCCAAAGGGCAGTGGAGAAAGGAGAAAGTTAATTGGCGCCAGAATCACACACAACCAAATAATCGCATAGCGGACAATAAACTGGATAACGATTCCAACCACAGCCACCGCCAGTGCAAAAATAAGCAAGAGTGCGAGGGCCAGGAAAAAGACTCCAACCCCGCCGCCGGCAAAGGCTAAAGCCGCAGCTTGACCGGCAGCCCCAGCAATGGTCACGCCGAGAACTCCTCCCATGGCGTTTATTCCGGAAACAGCCATAGAGTGATAACCGCTGGCGGCAGTTATTTCATTCATAATGGCATTATTGATGGTGGAAAACGTAACGTGAACCAGGATATTGTTGACATCCAAGACAAACTGGCAGAATAAAAGCGAAAGATTGGCTTTGACAACCGCCAGACCCATTTGCAGAATAGAGCTCATAGGATTGAAGGGAGTTTTGGAGTTGGAGTTAAGCCGGAGAATAGTCGCCAGTCCCAAAACCAGCAAGACCACCGCAAAAGACATGTTGGTAATTTTACGCATCAGATTCCACAGGATAGTGACGGCCGGAGTCTCAACCAAAGGTCGGGTGGTTAAAATGGTATCTTCTAAAAAAGAAAAGGCAGACGGGATAAAGCGGGAAAAAGCATAACCGATATTGCAGGTTATTGCACCGCCCAAGACGCCTAAATTAAAATCAGTGATTTTAGGATACTCGGGGCACGCTCTGGTCAAAATGGCCACTGGCTGGGAAGGAGTCATCTGGTACACTGCTTTATTATTAGTATTTAACCCAGTCCCGTGAGCAGAAATTTCAATTTCCTCGGATCGGTAGACAATCTGTCCTACAATTGCAACCCCGGCATGGGAACGTGAGTTTTGTGCTTGCAGCAATTTTTCCTCTTTGAGCAGAGCGCTTTCTTGTACCGAGCTATGAGGTTCGAGTATGTCGGCTAAAAAAGTTTTCCCAAATGACGCTCTACTTGCGACGTTTTCTATTTCATTGCCGCTGCTGAATTGTATTTTCCAAATGGTTGTCTGGCAGGGAAGCCAGAGGGTAAAGTTGCCATTATCCGGATCATACATAAAATCCTCCTCACCGGTTGGGTTGTCTGCCAGCCAGATATTGTCGGTCGTGTCGGTCTTTTGAAATTTCAGCCCCTCCAGATGAATCGTTTTTTGTCCTTCTTGCTGAGGGACAATATCAGCCACCAGATACTTTTCAGTAACTTTATTATTAAATGTCCCGGTGATTCGCAGTAGGTGATTGGTGCCAGCAGCACGAGCAGCGCTTTCATTGTTTAAACTAACACTAACGTCCTTGCCGCAGACG
>CAZZFC010000132.1:0-3638 GCA_964653325.1 uncultured Candidatus Saccharibacteria bacterium
TAGCAATTGACAGTAAACTCCACGGTGCGTGGCTTTGTACCATAAATGCACTTCCCTTACTTAAAAAAAGTGAAAATGCGAATATAATTATGATTTCAAGTTCCGCTGATGAACGACCCACCGCGGATATTTTATCGTATGCAACTGCTACCGCGGCGTTAACCTCATTAACTAAATCATTTGCCGCTCACCTACCGGATCATGGAATTAGAGTGAATGCGGTGATGCCAGGTCAAACTCGTACGGCCAATTGGCAGGGACTCGAAAACGATGATGCTTTGTGGGAAAAATTCGCCAAAGAGAATCCGATGAAACGTGTCACAACCGTAGAAGATGTGGCAGATGCGGTAATGATCTTTGTGAACGACCCGCACAAATTCTTAAACGGTAACTTCCTCTTCGTCAACGGCGGCTCGCATTTAAAGTAAATGTTAATAATCTATAAACACGCTTGTTAGAATTAATCAATGATTAATCAACTAAAATATATATATTTTGATGTTGGTGGAGTTGTGATTCTAGATTACTCAAAAACCAATAAATGGAATGAGATGCTAAAAGATTTAGGAATTACTGAAAATCAAAGACCTCAATTTGACCAATTGTTCGATACACACGAAAAGAAAATATGTTGCGGTGAAGATATAAAAGTATTTGTTCGTGAAGCTGAGAAAACACTTGGAATTAAATTTCCCCAAAATTACGATATGACATCGGATTTTGTAAATCGGTTTGAGCTTAATCCATCAATGATAGCACTCCTTGGTGAGTTAAAAGGAAATATTAGGCTTGGTTTATTAACAAATCAGTATCCCGATCTATTAAATCGAATTTTTCAAAAAGGACTATTACCAAAAGATGTATGGGATTTGATTATTGATTCAAGTATTGTTGGAATAGCTAAACCAGATCCACGCATTTATGATTTAGCTGAAGAAAAATCGGGTGTTGAACCCGCATCGATACTTTTTGTTGATAATAAAGTAAAACTACTCGAGTATCCAAAATTAAAAGGCTGGCATGTATTTGAATACGATCCAGCGAATGCCTTCAAATCAACCGATAAATTAAGAGAATATATTTATGCACTCATAAACTGATCTATTAAGCTTGATGTTCTCTTCACCACAACTAATAAACATGTTATCTTTAGTAAGTATGTACTTGCATGAGCTTAACACCTTTGATAAAAGACTAGTGGAAAAGCAAACATACGTAATTTCTCTCGGATCTGTAGAACAACATGGACCATTTGGACCAATTGGCACTGATTATTTAATACAGACTGAATTAATAAAACGTGTAGAAAAACAATTACCAAATATTATTTTTCTTCCTGTAATACCCTTCGGCCCTTGCTGGCAACAACTTGGTTTTAATGGTACTGTATCGCTTCAAGAATCAACACTTTATGCGATTATCACAGATATTGTTGAAAGTCTAAAAGGTAAAGCAAACATAATTCTTTTTGTTTCGTGGCATGGAGGTAACAAACCTATTATTAATAAATTTCTTTCAGAAAATACGCAAAACTATCCTGACATTCGGATAGATCATATTACGTTTGGGGATGAAGGTACTGATGTTGTTGCTGAGGAACTACTTGGCGGTCCAACCGATGACCATGCAGGCAATACCGAGATCGCACTTATGCTTGCAATTAATCCAGCTATTACGAAGCAACCACAAACATACAATAACAAAAAACCGAATTCCGATTTTGATTGGGATAGAAGAATCGTAGATGTGCAAAAAGATGGAGTAATTGACACACACCCAAAATGGGTTGCAACTCAGGAAATTGGTGAAAAGTTACTAGATATTTATTCAACCAATCTTGTTACCAAAATCCAAAATATTTTGACTTATTAAGCTTCGTAAGCTTGATGTTCCTTATATATCAGCATTGATTAGGGTTAATTCATAAATAATTTTGATAACTTAATTTCCTCGGAAGAAAATATATCAACATCTAGTAGTAAAGATATGAATCAAGGTGGTGATAAATAATGAACAAAATTACAACAACTATACTAACTATCGGAGCTGTCACAATTATTGGACTCGGAGCCGGTTTAGTCAAACTCTCAACCGTAAGCGCTGATGAGTTGAGTACTTACCCATCAATTGTGCAAAAAATTGCCGATAAATTCAACTTAAACGTTGATGAAGTCAAAACAGTTTTTGATGAAGATCGAACTGTGCATCAAGCTGAAATGGAAGTTAAAATGACCGAACGACTCGATGAAGCCGTTACCGATGGTCAAATCACTGAGGCGCAAAAGAATTTAATTACAGCTAAGCATGAAGAAATTCAAGCTAAAATGGAAGAAATTCGGAATTTAACCACAGTTGAAGAAAAGAAAGCTGCTAAGGATGCGCTTCGTACCGAAATCCAACAATGGTTAGCAGATAATGATATCGATCTCCAATTCTTTGGCGGTATGGGTATGTGAATGGGACACGGACATGGTGGAATGGGTTTAGGTGGAATGCGCGGTAGTATGGGAATGGAATTTGGACCAGAAATTGACAACTAAATTGTCACCTTCCTAAAAATACACAATTAAGCCTCCTTAAAAAAGAGGCTTTTTGTGTTTATGGCTTGATCAAAGTAGTATGATGTTGATACAATACGAAGCGAAAGTTTGTTTGTGCCGAGGTGGCCATGTAATAAAGACTAAAGTAGCTGTGAATGAAGTTTTTATACATGGCTGGTCATATCAAATAGTAAATTGGCAACTTATGTTAATATTTTGATAAAGAAATTTACTTGTGCCGAGGTGGCGCCCTCCAAAGGCGGGCAGGGAATGGCAGCATTCCTTATAGTGGTTTTAATAATGTTCGTGATCTTGAGATTCTTTTTTAATGTTATAGAATTAACATGTGCCGAGGTGGCGGAATGGCAGACGCGTTGGACTTAAAATCCAATGGATAACAATCCGTGCGGGTTCGACTCCCGCCCCCGGCACCACCCAAGTCATTCGACGGGGTAAAGAAAGGATAGATACAAGAATAGATCGAGAAATAATTGGAGGTAAATCAGATGCCGAATATGACACGTATTGAACTCTTCTCGTATACTCGATCCTATTGATGTCGATATCGATAAATAAATGTTGAACCTGCTAAAACAAAGTATTTTCCCAATAACTGTTTTTATTACCGGAGCATGCGTATTAATCGTCGAAGTGGTTGCAACAAGGATTCTATCTCCTTTTTATGGAAATACAATTTTTACAGTATCAAGTGTAATCAGCGTAATTCTGGCTGCATTAAGTTTCGGTTATTATATTGGCGGACGTTTAGCGGATCGTTATACATCTTTAGGAATCTTTTTTTCGATTATTTGGATTAGTGGTTTGGTTCTATTAATTTTACATACTTTAGGGATATATGTTTTACCATATTTTAGCAGCAATTTGTCAATGACAACTGGACCAATAGTTTCTTCGTTACTGTTGTTTTTATTACCAGCATTTCTTCTTGGTATGTTATCTCCATATGCAATCAAATTACAAAGTATCTCATCCCCGAATCAAGGAATCGGAAGTATCTCCGGGAATATCTATTTTTGGTCGACTTCCGGAAGTATTTTAGGCAGCTTACTCGCTGGATTTGTGCTAATTCCAACTTTT
>CAZZFC010000133.1:0-3623 GCA_964653325.1 uncultured Candidatus Saccharibacteria bacterium
AAACCGAATAGCTATCGCTGGTAATCCACTTGGGTACCAATTATTGTTAACTATATATCCAATACCAAGATTAAGCTGATCGGATGAAGGCTGGATTATATAGTGATTCACTCCATATAATCCAACATCAAATCCGATACCACCTCCGATGTGAATTTTCTCTTGTGGATTCGTGGTTCCAATCCCAACTCGATTATTTGTATCATCATAAAATAATCCACTATTTGATGCCCAAGTACCAGCATTATTGTAAAGCGTTTGACCTTCAGTGCCTGTCGGTAATTGAGGGCTAGAATTCGCTTGCCAAGTACCAACTCCATTAGCATCAGATGTTAAAAGATATCCACTACCCGCACTTGTTGGCATCGTGATTCCATTAATCGTAATTGAAGGACTGCCAGATAATCCACCGGCGGTTCCACTTACGTTTCCCGTAACATTACCTATTAAATCTCCAGTAAATGTCGCAAAGCTTGCTTGAGTTCCAAGTAAATCTCCAGTTAAAGTTTCACCAGTTAATCGTAAGTAACTATTTAACAGGTTTGTCGTTTGGGTTTGTGAATAGTAACGCGTGTCATGATTGTGATTTACAAAGCTCGTATTTAATTCGGTAAGAGTGTTGGACCAAATCGCTTTGCCATTAGCATCCTAAGTTAAAACATAATTCAAACTCGTACCAGTTGGTAAAGTTAGACCGCTTATTGTAATTGCTGGATTCCCGGTTAGACCTCCGGCATTACCTGACACATCACCAGTAACATTACCAACTACATTTCCGGTTAACGTTCCCGTGATTGAAGTAAATCCTGCTGTTGTACCAATCAGTCCCCCAGTAAGTGTGCCACCCGTTAACGGTAAATACTTTTTTAGTTTGGTATCAACCTCGGATTTTTGATAATAAACATCATCGTAATTAACCGTTGTATCAACCCCAGTTGAATCGATATCTTTATAATTTTCTAAATAATTCAGATAATTGTTTGTTTCGGTGACAAATTTAGATAAATCAATTCCATCAATTAAGCTACCATCATTTAAACTAATATCACCATTAACATTAATATCGCCTACGACTGAAATTGTCTCCGTGGTTAACGAAACCTTTTGCGCCAGATCTTCTAAGAAATCCATCTGGGTTTTAGGAAATAATGAATAAAAAATAATTCCAATAATTGAACTCACGACTATAGCTACATAACCCATGTTTTAAGAATATCATAAGTTGATAACGCCTGGCTTTACATAAACAAACAACCGCGACTACTATCATTCTGAGCATAGCGAAGAATCTATACAAGAAAACACATCTCTTGGATCCTTCAGCTACGCCTCTGCCCGCCCCGATTTATCGGGGGATGACGAACTCCACTATCGTCATTCTGAAGGAACGTAGCGACTGAAGAATCTATACAAGAATACATGGATCCTTCACTTTGTTCAGGATGACGGATAGCATAATAAGGTCTCAACTTATTATGCGGTAATGCAAAGCCATTTACAGGGCCTCCCCTTGCACAAGTGTGACTATTTCACATACAATCGTCGCAAACCCTTTCCCACCGATTCCTGCTTAATAATTTTTAACTCACCAATCTCACCGGTATTTTTCACGTGCGGTCCGCCACAGAATTCCTTACTTATCGCAGTTTCCAAAGAATCACCAATAAAATATATTTTCACTTCATCCGGATATTTTTCATTAAATGCATGGATTGCACCAGTTCTTTCGGCTTCGTTTTTTTTCATCATCACAAAATTAACCGGTAGTGATTTTTGCACTTGTTCATTGATTAGATTTTCAACCCAACGAATCTGTTCATCGGTTAATTTAACGTCGTAATTAAAATCAAACCGCAAACGTTCACCGGTAATATTACTACCATGTTGCACAACATCTTCACCTAATACTTGTCGCAATGCCCAATGAAGTAAATGGGTCGCCGTATGGTATTTGGTGACTTGTTCACTATTATCTGCCAGTCCACCTTTAAACTTTTGTTCCGCACCCAAGCGAGAATCGGCCTGATGTTTGGCAAACTCGGCTTGATATTGTTGCATGAATATCTTTTCACCAATCACAAATCCATGTTCCCGTAAATCTTCCATTAACATTTCCGGTGGATATCCATATGACTGATATAAATCAAAAGCGACTTTAGCCTGATGAGTAATCTCACTGCCAATATTCACTAATTCTTTTTCCACTTCTTTATATGCACTTCGCAATGTAGTCCTAAATTTTTCTTCCTCTAAAGACAAAAGCTGGGTAATATCGCTTACTTTTTTCGGCAAATCCGGATATATCCATGCAAACATTTCACAAACGGTCGGTACAAGTTTTATAAACAAACTAGTTTCTGACATGATGTTATTTGAATACCGTACCATCCGTCGAATTAATCGCCGCAGCGCATAACCTTGATCTTTATTGCTTGGTACCACTCCATCCATGGCCATGAAAACACTCGCGCGTAAATGATCGGCAATAATCCGCATCGCTTGGGTTGTTTTTGCATCATTTAAATATGCTTGATTGGATAATTCTTCTAGTTTATTAATGATTGGCCAAAAATTATCCGTTTCAAAAATATCTTGCTTATTTTGCACCATCATCGTGATGCGTTCAAACCCACCGCCAAAATCGACATTCTTCTGGGGCAGTTCTTCCCAACCCGTTTCGGTTTTTTTATATTGCATAAAAACTGAATTACCGATTTCAATAAACTGATCTTCGTTTTCCTCGGGATTCAGACCTAAACCATTTCCATTTTTCCCAATATAATAGTAAATTTCACTATCTGGTCCACCCAGTTCACCAACCGCATCTCCCCGTTTCCACCAATTATTTTTATAGGTAAAAATTCGCTCACCTTCTTTGGCTTCAATCCCATATTTATTAAAAATTGATTTTAACAATGTAATTGATTCTTCGTCCTTTTGGATTAATTCATTTCCGCTAAAAACAGTGGCGTACATTTTATTAATATCTAAACCGAGGATTTCAACCATAAATTTCCAAATCCAAGGGAGCTGCTCGGCTTTAAAATAATCACCTAAACTCCAATTCCCAATCATGTGAAATACTGTCGTATGACGATTGTCACCAATTTCATCTAAGTCTTCAAACCGTACCGCCCGCTGAACATTGACTAAGCGTTTCCCTGATGGATGAGATTCACCACTTAAATACGGGACCAGTGGAAACATTCCCGAGTTGACAAAAAGTAATGTCGAATCTCCGGAAGGGACGAGTGACACGTTTGGGATTAATTTATGATCCCGTTTTTCAAAAAACTCAATATATTTTCTTAAAATCTCTTGACTAGTCATAAAACAAATTATAACAGTTAATCTCGCGTCATCCTGATCCTGAGCGTATCGAAGGAGAAGGATCCAAAAAGCACATGGATTCTTCGGTCGTTATACTCCCTCAGAATGACGTGACACTGGAATTGTCATTCCGAAAAAACGTAGTGACTGAGGAATCCCTTTGCTTTCATGTATCCGATTCTTGGAAACAGATGGATTTTCCTGCCTGCCGTTAGGCAGGTCCTCCTTTCAGTCATCGGAATGACTCTCTACCGACTAAAGTCGGTAGTATCTAGCTCCGCAACCGCGGCAAC
>CAZZFC010000134.1:0-3616 GCA_964653325.1 uncultured Candidatus Saccharibacteria bacterium
ACCGCCCCTGGTGCAGCAAAAATAAATCCAATAAAACTCATTAAAATCGCTAAAATTAAGCCCAGTTGGTAACTTCGAAATTCCGCCCAACAACCATATTTTTGCGCGATATATTTATGTGAAAGTTCATGAACAATAAATGCTACCCCAACTGTTAAGGCCGCCATCAAATAAACTAACCAAAATCGGCTATCCATTCCCCGCCAAATAATCGCAAACGCCAAACTAATGGTTAACCAAGCTTTAGTTAATTCTGAAATCTCAATATCGGAAAATCGCATAGTGTTAATTGTAACCTTCCCTTGTGTATTTTGAAAGATTATATCTTAAGAATTCAGTTTAGAAAGTTAAATAAAAATTACTCAGTCTCTTCGCCCATACTTTCCAAAAGCAGCATTTCAACTTCCGCTTCCATCTCTTCCTGCGTAATTTCGATTCCATTCGAGAGGCCTTCGTTTAAAATAATTTCTTCACCCAAAGCATGTAACGTAAGTGCCGTGACTCGATCAGAAACATCGATATCATGAAGTTCTGTCCGCAATGTTTTGGTTTTGGGAAGAAAAGAAACCCAGGGGAATTCCTCGCCGTCTTTTCGGCTGTAACCTTTCACAAAGTTATTCTAGCACGACTGATATGAGTGTCAAGAAAACTATTGTCGGTACGGTAATTCCCAAAATCAACTGACCCAATGTATGTTTTTTTAAAGTCAAACGCGCCCAACAAACTATTCCGATCAGTACAAACAAATACCAATACTGCCAATTTAATAATATATTTACCAAAAAATAGGTAATTGTAATTCCACCGGCGTGTAAACTAATTTTGGTACGAAAATTAAAAATATAAATTAATGTGAATGAAACTGCCACGCTAATCATTAAATAATTAAATAATTCTGAACCGGAGATACATGTCATGATGATTACCCCGATCCAATTTATGATTGCAATTAATGTAAAAACTGGCCAACGCTCCTTATGACTGGTGATATCCCAATCACTAATCCGACCAAAAAATTTGTAAACCATCATTACACCAATGGGAACTAATACATAAGTTAAAACAAGCAGTATAAATAAACCCCACTGATTGCTTTTTGGAACAGCGGCATATAACAGTAACAACCAGATGTCAACAATTGGGAGGACTGACAATGGGCCTAAAACCCGAGAAATGGTTTTCGCTAAAAATGTTTGCATTAATTAATAATTGTAACGGGAATGCCAACTTCAGACCAATTATATAATTTTGCCATATCGGTATCGTTGGGCATCACACAACCGTACGTCACATGGTATTTACCAATCGAATCTTTCCAAAATAAGTTACCCGCCCGATCGTAAGGCAATCCATGAATCCCATTTTCACTGGAGCCGGCGTAATAAATTCCCATCCATTGAGGAAGCCAGATTTGCCAATATCCCCAAACTGTTCCCAGCTTATCTAAGATCGCAAAATCACCTGTTCGGGTCGCATGGTCGGGTCTTCCAGCTGAAATTGGCATTTCGTAAACTTGATTCCCATTTTCATACATCATCAGTCTTTTAGTTCCCAATTTGATGACGATTTGTTTTTGCGCATCCCCGACTTCCGCTTTGCGTTTGCGAATTTCGTCAACCGTAACTTGCTGGCATTGTCTGGCTAGTTCCAACCGATCCATCACTGGCTGAGTTTCATCCTTGATTTGGACCAACTGTTGATCGGTTACCACTAAAGAATTCCCAATCAACAAATCAATTTCAGCTAAATTTGTTTCGATCACTGATGTTAACCGGACAACTTCCTCGGTGGCGATTTTAGTCTGATTGGCTAATATTTCTTCGGTGATACTTTTTAGATCCGGTAATATTTTTAATGCCTGCGTGTAATCTTGTAACAGGACTGCTTCACCCAACTGGCTTGTTGTTATATCTAATGCACTAAGTGTAATTCCAGGTAAATTCGGATCGATTTGACCGATCAAGGATAAGACCTCTAGATACTTTACCTTAACCTGCTGTACCTGGGATAAATTGGTACTTAGGTCTAACTGAATCGATGCGTTAACCTGAATTTGTTTTGCTAGATTTTGGTTCAAATAGGTAAAATACCCAAGGACTGAAGCACAAAATAAAAAGACAAATGGATAAATAAACCAGCGCAACGAAATTGGTAAAAGAGTTTTTCGAATAGTGATCGCTTGGGTTTCCTGCATTAATTTAATTAATCTACTACAATCATTGTACGATGATTCACAAGGTTCCAACATGGGAAGTTGAACAGTCTTTTTGGCAATGTGGGATTAAATACATTATTGGCATGGACGAAGTTGGTCGCGGCTGTATTGCCGGTCCTGTAGTAGTTGGTGCGGTAATTTTCAAATTTAATAATATTGATTTTGATTTTTCAATGATTCGAGATTCTAAAGATTTAAATACTAAAAACCGTTTAATAATTTCTCAACAAATCATTGAAAATGCCTTTAAATACAGTATCGGGACTGTAAGTAACACTCAGGTCGATTTGCATGGAATTACCTGGGCAGTGCACCATGCTGCAATCCAAGCGATGAATAAATTGAAAGTTTCCGGTTCTAATTGTTTTGTGATCACGGATAATCGATTGCTTTGCCCAAAATATCCTTTCCCAATTAAATATGAATCCATCATCGACGGTGACAGTATCTGTATGAGTATCGCCTCAGCTAGCATTATTGCCAAAGTCTGGCGAGATAATTACATGCAAAAGTTAGCCGTAAAACCGCAATATCAAAAATATGGCTGGGATACAAATGTGGGATATGGGACACTTGATCATCGAAACTCTATAAGACAACATGGGATTTCTGATTTACACCGAAAAAGTTTTTGTAAACATTATTCAATTGAATAAATAACTGCCGAATTTTCATTGGTATCATAAATTGCATAACTATACGGACACTTACCTCCCTGATCATACATCCAACCAACTAACGCCCCCGGATTAACCAGTAAGGTCTTACCTTTTTGTTCAATTGAAGGTTTATGGGTATGACCTCGAAAAATTGCATCGTAAAACTGACTTTCAATCAATACATCTAGCAAACTTGGTTCATCCCCGTGGATTATCGCAATCCGGCGATTTTCGAGCATAAAATCATGAAAACGGAAATGTAAATCCATCTGCATATCTTTTAGTTCCGGAATTTTACCCAATTGATATAAAAACTTTTCAATATCCGAATCATTATTTCCTAATACGGCTTTTATCGGAAGATTGAAGTCGATAAATCCACGCATGGCAAATGGTGCCGAAAAATCGCCACAAAAAAAGATTTGCTCGACTTGGTTTTTAATAAAACCTTCTTTAACTTGATCTAAATGCTGTAAGTTATCGTGTAAATCGGAAAAGACCCCAATCTTCATAGTGTTAAGTATATCAACAAATCCCCAAATAAATTCGGAATAATTATTCTTAACTTGTCATTTCGATGACCGAAGGGAAGAGAAATCCCTTTCTTAAACCAAAATACAAAAGCGATTTCTCAGTCGTTTCGCTTCTTCGAAATGACAATCGTCTGAAGTATAGAGATTTAATAGTAATATTCCCAAATCAAATTTTTTGCCGATACTTCAGCAACATTAAGCTTCGTAAG
>CAZZFC010000135.1:0-3567 GCA_964653325.1 uncultured Candidatus Saccharibacteria bacterium
TCTCTCTTGCTTCAATCTCTTTACTTATTTTACCCTGATATTCGTCCAAGCCGACTCGAAGCGCTTCAACCATTTGAATATCTTCTCGAATTTCTGCTTCTTCCGCTTTCTGATCTGAAAGTTGTTGATTTATTTCAGCAATCTTTTTCTGGGCGATTTCATGAACTTTACCAGTCCCACTTCCGAAAGTATCCTCTGCCATTGCTTGCCATACCTCTAAGTTTTGTTGCAAAACTTTTTGTAGTGCAATATTCCCGATAAGTTCTCCTTCTAATTGACCACCGGCAGCTTCCATTTTGGCAGCAAATTCACTTGTCCTTTGCATTTCTTTTTGTAGTTCAGCAATCTCCATTGATTTCAAATTCCTTTCATCAAAATGCAATTCGATTCCTTCTCGGGGTTCACCATGATCCTCATCCGATCGTTCTTTTGCTTCAGAGCCACTTCCTGAATCCTTCGCTTCAGGTGAATCACCTCCACCTTTCGTTTCTGACGAAGCACCTTCACCACTTCCAGCATTAGATGCTTCCGGTTCTTCTGCGGGTAATGGGCCTTCTGCTTTAGTTAATTCTTCCGTTTGAGTAGCAAGTTTGCGCATCTTTTCCGCTTCGGATTTAGCTTCAGCGATCTGGCGATCATACTTTTGTGCTTGCGCTTCCCACTGTTTTTGCATTTTTTCCCGAGCGGTAATTTGCTTAAGAGTATCCGGGGTTTGATTGAGATTCTCAGCGGTTGCTGCAACTGGACCAAATTTTGCTTCCTCCATTTTGGCTTGATGTTGACGATAAGCTTGCAATCTTTGACCTTCTAAATCAACCGTCTTTGCATCTAGTGTGGTTGCTTGCTGTTCTAGAGATCTACTAATCCCCGCCGCGCGTTCTTGAGAAATCGCTCCCGCCCGAATATCTAGGGCATTTTCTGCTCCCGATTCAATTTCAGCTCCATATTTAATTAAACTGTTCGCAACTTCACGGCGTATACCATCTCTAGTTTTTGCTTCATCTTCAGGTGAAGTAACTTCGGGACTACCATCTAGTGGCTCTTCTTGTTTTGCACCAACGACATCACTTGCCGGAGCGACTTCTGGAGAAACTGCTTGCCGATCTTCTTGATCAACAAACGCTTCGGAATCTGTCATGCGTTGTGCCTGCTCATCCGCATTTACAACACTATCCGTAGACTCACCAATAACTTCTGCTGGTCTTTGACCACGCATTCTAATAAGTTCGCTCGCTGCGTCCTTTTCTGAATATCCACCGTTTGTAATCAAGTTTTGTAACTCATGATCCCATTCAGTAGCTGTCATTCCAGCATCCGCAGTTTGTTCTGGCATTTGACCTCCTTGCCTTGCAATCTCTTGGGCATCAGGTGATAAATCTTCAACGCGTAAAGGTTCAGCTGGGTGAGATTCAATGTTTGGAAGACTTTCTTCATAATCCCGCTCCATCATGGCATTCATTTGCTTATCTTCGGCAGTTTCAAGCGAAGCTTGTTGTAAGAATTCGGTCGGACCACCATTATCAACCCCAGCAATTGCCGCTCTTTCGGCTAACGGTGCAAACTCATTCAATACTTTCACATCTCCAGATACTCCATCCCCAGCTTCAACCCTTTGCGCGGGTGTTTCCACAACTCCAACTTGTTTTTCTAACTGTCCTGCTTGTGCCATATTATTTTGTATATTCCCGGGCTAATTCACCGGCTTCATCCAGTTTACCCTGTCTTAATAATTCTGTCACTTTAGTTGCTGCCATTGCTCGAACTTGTTCTTCTTCATAAGCTAATTCTTTAATTTCTGCCATTTCAAGAATCTTATATTTTGCACTTAAGCGCTTTAGTGCTTCTACAATTTCACCTTTATCTTTAATTGCATCGGTTTCCGTTAGAACATCTTTTGAAATTTGCTGGACTTGTGCTTTGGTCAACTGATTCCCGCGGATTTCATTCATAATTGCATCTACGATATAAAATCGAATTCTTTCAATTTCGTAGCGCAGAGTTCCTTTTTCGACATGAATCATCTTATTTAATTAAGGGTAACTTCGTTAATATTTTATGTTTTTGATGAAGTTGAATAATTGAATGGTTAATCTCCATCTTCCGTTTTACCTCGTCAGTCAACCTTAAAACATCTTGGGCGATTTGTCGTAAATCTGAGCGCGATAATTTCCCGACCCGAATTTCAGCCATTAAGATTTCCACAATTTGCATCCGGATTTTTTCCACTTCATATCGAATTGTTCCCTTTTTAATTATCATTGCCTTAGAATATCAAATATTTCACCAATTCCCAAGATCTTCTGTTCACCTTTAACCATATCTTTTAGAACAACTTTGTTTTGGCTGATTTCATCCGGACCATAAATAATCACATACGGAATCTCTTTTTTGGCGGCGTAACTAAGTTGATCGGAAATTGACGGTTTTTCACCTAAGTATAATTCACAACTGATTCCCTGTTCACGTAACTTCGCAATAATCTCGTTTGATTTTTCAAGCAAATCAGCACTAAAAACAGTCACTAATACCTGTGCACTTGCATTAAATTTCGGCCACAAATTCCAACTATCTAAAAATAGCTCAGTAGTAACATTGCCAGGCGCAAAACCATTCGCCGGTGTATCGATCCCGCTATAAATTCCAACTAAATTGTCGTATCTACCGCCACCAAACATACTCCGATTATTACCAACCGTTAAATCAAACTGCTCAAAGACATTGCCCGTATAATAATCAAAACCCCGCACCAGTGTCGGATCAAAACGGACAAACTCAGTTAGATTACGATCCTTTAGCATCTCGAGAAGTCCCACTAAATCTGCCGCACCTGAACATTTATCCTGATAGGATCGGACTAAATCCATCGATATTTCTGAAATTGTGAACAACTGATCGATCAGGTCTTTTGATAAGCCAATTTCAGTTAATTTTTGCATATTTTCTTCCTTCGTATATTTCGCGAAATTATCAATAATTCGACTCACACCTTGTGTATTTTGCGTGATTCCCACGATTTGTGTTAACCAATAGGTAAACCACTGCCGATTATTAATCCGAATTTCGAACATTTTTTCACCTGCACCGAATAGTTTCATCATATAAATTGCAAGTTCAACCAATTCCGCATCTATTGCCACCGATTTAACACCAAATACATCCGCGTTAAGTTGGAAAAATTCTCGGGTGCGTCCCTTTTGCGGCCTCTCGTTACGCATAAAATTCGCAATTGAAAACCACCGTACCGGTTTGGGTAAATTGTTAATCTTTTGACCAATCATCCGAGATACAGTCGGTGTCATCTCCGGTCGAATCCCAAGTTCGCGACCAGCCGAATCCGTAAACCAATACAACTGTTTGTTCCCGACTTCATCACCACTAGCAGATTTGGTAGTATATAGTCTCCGATTTTCCAATAACGGCCCTAAATATTCTTCATAGCCAAAGGCATTACAGGCTTTTCGCCAAATATTAAAAATGTAATTTAGCTTTTGCATTTCCTTCGGAAAATAATCCTTAGTTCCACGATAAGGTTGTAGTAGTTTATCTGCTTGTATTTCTTCATTCATA
>CAZZFC010000136.1:0-3533 GCA_964653325.1 uncultured Candidatus Saccharibacteria bacterium
ATACGGTGATGAATTTTTGATTACGGTACACAAATGGTGCGATGTATTGCTCCATTACATATCCAATTAAAGAAAAAGGAAATTTAACTTCACTAAAGAATTGTTTTCCACCAAAGTGGTGTACTAAGGCAACTTTTGGTTTAGCTGAGTAGAGGGGGGTAAAGAAAGGAATTCCGGTTTGGATATCTAAAATTAAATTCATATCTTTACGGAAATATAGTAAGTAATAAATGAAAGCGTAAATATATACCGTAAACTGACCTCCCCGACGAATGACATTGACGTTATTGATAGTGTCTCGGTCGGTTAAATTACCAGCGCGAGATGTAAATACATAAACGTTATTGTCTTTGGTAAGATATTCCGCCACTTTTTGTAAATATACTTCTGCGCCACCGGCTTCAGGATGTTTGATATAACGTCGTGACAAAATTAAGATATTTGGTTTGGTCGGAGCTAATTTAAATGAGAAATGCTTAACTAAACGATCTTTTAAAATTTGAAACTGATATTTTAGATCAAAGTACTTTAAGGTTATAAGTTCGCTTGTAACTTGAGTAAAGGCTGATTTAAAATTGAGTTTTGAACCATTTTTAGTAACTACTTTAACTGGAATTTCTTCAATTACTAAGTTTAGATATTTAGCCAATAACAATAGGTTGACATCAAATGTCCATTTAGTAACAACCAATTTACTAACTAATTCTTTGATTACAGAACTTTTAAAAATTTTTAATCCCGATTGGGTATCCTTGTAGATTAATCCAAAGAAGATCTTGATTAATAAATGAAATCCAAAACTATAAAATTTTCGACTCAATGATTCCTTTTGATCAGATTGTGCACCTTCGATTTTACGTGAAGCAATCACTCCATCTAGTTGCGGCGAATTTTGTAACTTGTTATATAAATTATAGGTTTCAGAGATCGTATATGATCCATCCGCATCTACAAAACCAATATATTTACCCTTAGCTTGAGATATTCCAAGTGCAATCGCGCCTCCTTTACCACTGGCATAGCTTGTTTCAAGAATTGAGATAAAGGGAAATTGCGCTTGGTATTTTTGGACAATTTCTTTAGTATTATCGGAGGTTCCATTGATTACGATAATGAGTTCAACCGAAAGTTGATGCTTTTGAATAAATGTCGCATATTGAGAAATGGTACGGGATATACGGCTACCTTCATTTTTAGCTGGTATAACAAGCGATAATTGATATTTAGTTTTGGATAATACTTTCGTATTCATAATTGCATGGATTATACTATAGGATAGGCTAGAAGTCAATCAGTATAACTATATAAACATGGATAGGCCTAAAACAATTTATTCGGGAATTTTTTGCGTCTTACGATAGTCCAGATAACAATAATTACACCTAGAGTTATCAAACTGATAATTGATCCGATATAAAAATATTGTTGTGGAAGATATTCGATTGCTGCAGATAATGGTAATTGGTTTACAAACCAACCATTCACTAATCCATATGCAACAACTGGTTTTTGATTATTTAATTCAGTTAATCGCCAGTTTGGACTAAAAGGCTTTTTAAATGTAAGTAAACTCGGTAAATTTGATGTGGAAAACGAATCCAATGTAATTTGATGCTTAGTCGGATTAATTTTACTCTCAGAAATTGAAGCAGTAATTTCTGAATTGCTAACTGTTCCTTGTTTGATAATAACTGAAGGAAATTGCGCAACCGATTCGTTTGAAGTAATTGTTTGCTGGATATTTAGAGTTGTAACAATTTGAGAAATTGTTGGAGTACTCTCAATAAATGGTGAAATAGAATGGGTTTTATAAGTTATCTCAATCGGTTTTTCTGAAATTAAATTAATTGAAACGTCTAAGTCATTTGTACCTAAACCCAAAAATATCCCACGATTGTCATTTGTAATGGGTAAAGCACTATCCGCATTATAAATGCTAACAACACTCTGGTTATCTTTAATGGAATCTTTTATTTGAAGTACAGTGCTTTCATAATCCGGGATTGAAACTAACGTAAGCGTATTAATGGCATTAAATCCGGATCGATTAATAATTGCAATACTTTCAGCATGATCTACAATTCCAAGGTTTGTCCAAGTAAATCGATTATAATTTGAAATAGTATTATCAATATACGATTTATTATTTACTAAATATTCAACTTCCCCACCCTGCTGACTCTTAAGACTTCGCGTAATTAAATAGCAATTTACTTGGCACTGATTTTTATCTATTGGTATTGATAATGATATCGGTTCAACATAATTAGTAATATCCTTAATATTAAGTGTATTCCAAGTTACAGTATACGGAATTTTTAAAGTAGCACTCCAAAGAGATATATCAAAACTAACTGTATTTACTGGGATTTTGAAATAAGTATTAATCATCTGAATATCATCTGGAGTAAGATGTTCAGTTGAAATCTGATTATCGGATTCATCGTAAAAGGTTATTTTAAGGTGCGGTTGTGTTACATTGACGTCGTATGAAACATCAACGTCTCCAAATACTGATAATGCTTTAGCGTTATTAATACTCTTTAATTCGATTTTATTACTGCGAATTATTTTCCAATATGGGTTTTGCTCTGTTATCGGATTAAAGTCATATGCAATCGAATTATTGGCGTAAGTAACATTCGGGAATTTAATATTATTTATAGGAATACCCTTTACTTGATCAATCGTTTGGTGATTTTTCAGTTGATACTGATCATATGCCATGATTATTCCATTGCCGACGTCAAGCTGGGCATTATGAATATTACGTTCATTAAGGTAATAACCAGTTTCGGCATGCGTCAAGTCAGTTAACGATCCCTTTGTCCAGGCTTGATTAGGCTGGGCACGATTAGAATAATCAAAAGGATAAATAAATTGAGAATTATAATTGGACATGACAATATCAGAATAATCACCATTTTCTAGAATATATTGTTTTACGGGGAGCTCAATTAAACTCGAATCAATGCTATCAACAAAATTGATATATGTTTGAGCCGGGTTAATGTTTAATTCATCCAAATACTTAAGGAATTCGTACCCTAAATTTGTTTTTATTTGATTCGTAAAACTATCGCTTAATCCAGAATATTTTTGGTTCTCAAACACTTTTATTATTTGCGTTTCAAAAATAAGTTTAAAATCTGAATTTAAGTTTAGTTTATTAATTAAATTAATTTGACTAATATTCGCATCATCGTCTCGAATAATTACATATTTAACCCCAATTAGGTCAAGTGCTTTACCTAAACTAATCTGATCAATATTCCTTTCATCAAATAAATAATTAATATAATATCTAGTTGAGGAATTTGTGTTTGCAATCGGCTGACTAGATGATAACTGAGTAAATGTATACGGATTATCGTCGGTTTGCGCCCAATATGATTTACCAACCCCAGGATACCAAACCACATTACAATCGGAGTTGTCAGAGGTTAAAAAGTCGTTAACTTGTTGAAAATCATTTGGAACAATACTTGGTTTGAAATCAGTCGTAAATACATAATTTAAATGTTTAAAATTAA
>CAZZFC010000137.1:0-3490 GCA_964653325.1 uncultured Candidatus Saccharibacteria bacterium
GTATATCTCTTCCGATGAAGTTTATGGTGATACCGTAAGTAGTGAAGGAACATTTAAAAATGCTTCCGAAGAAGATCAACTTAAACCGACCTCTCTCCTTGCTACCGCTCAAGCAGCTGGTGATTTATTAGTCCGAGGATATTGTCATGAATATAATCTCCCTGTATTAGTAATTCGACCAACAAATATTTATGGTACATTTATGCGTTCTGATCGACTCCTTTCCCAATTGATAATTAGTGCGATTAAAAATGAAAATATTATGATTTATAGCGATGGTACCCATACCCGAGATTGGCTTTACATAGACGATTTCGTAAGTTTTTTAAACAAATGTATCTACGATAAACTCCCGACCGAACAAAATATCTTTAATGTATCAACCGAAATTCCCCATACAATTATCGAAACTACCGAAATAATTCTGACCCTATTAAACAAACCCAAGGAACTCATTACCTTCAATCGTGAAAAAGCACCCCAGACATTAAGAAAAGTGATTGATGCCGATGAAGCCGTCGCACAATTTGATTGGCAACCCAAGGTAAATTTTCAAATCGGACTTAAACTGACTACCGATTGGTTTATTGAAAACTATGGCCAAAACTCACAAACCACGCATCACGACTAAAGCAAGTGAGTATATTTCGTTAACCGCGCATCAGCTCAAAACTCCCTTAAGTATTATTCGGTGGTTACTTCAATCACTCTCAAACTCAAATAGTAATCTATCGGCAGAACAAATTAATACAATTAATGACATCACCAAAGAAAATGATCGAATGATTCAGTTAATTGATTTATTATTAAATATTAATCGAATTGAATCCGGACGAATTGATCTTAATCCAATCCCAATTGAAATTAATCAGTTTATTAATAAACTAATTCAAGATCAAATCAGAATTGCAACGCTAAAAAAAATTGGGGTCAGTTTTATACCTACCGATAAAATGACTTTTAGTTATTTTGATCCCATCTTAGTCCACAACGCTCTAAGTAATATACTCAGTAATGCGATTAAATACACTCCTAGTGGTGGGAAAATTAAACTTATAATTACCTGTAAAAATAACGGTTTAATTCTTGAGATTAAAGATACCGGTTATGGAATTCCGAAAGAAGAACAGCCTAAAATTTTTACCCGATTTTATCGGGCAGCGAATGTGTTAGAACGTGATACCGAAGGTGCGGGACTTGGATTATATCTAACGAAATTAATTATCAAAGCTTCTAAAGGAAAAGTTTGGTTTGAAAGCGAAGAGAAAAAAGGCACGACATTTTTTGTACAACTTCCTAAACTCGAACATCCGGAATTGGAGAGATAATGATTTGTCATTCCGAACGAACGTGAGGAATCCCTTTGTATTAATCCCTTCGCCATGTCATTTCGAAGAAGTATAACGACTGAGAAATCCCTTTGCATGATACATCCTTTCCAAACCAGAGCGATTTCTCACCACTCACTCCGTTCGGGATTCGAAATGACAGATAATTTGATAATAGTGGTTCCCCTACTAAGTCATAAAGTCAGGAAAGACACTTTGTCCCCGTCTTGTCATCTCTCCTTTCGTCATCCTGACCCTGAGTGAATCGAATGGGAAGGATCCATGCCGTGTCATCTCGAACATATGTGAGAGATCCCTTTGTATGTTAAATTCTTTTCGAACCAAAGCGATTTCTCACCACTCACTCCGTTCGGGATTCGAAATGACACAAAAATAATTATAACTTGGATCCCCGTCTTCACGGGGACGACAATCCATTGTAATGCAGTTTCACTCAACCTACCTGAGTAGGCATGCATGACGGGATCTATGTCATTCCCGCCCCCGATCGGAGTCGAGGGCAGGCTCCGGCGGGAATCCAGACGAAATATTCTTTATAAAATATCCTGATATAGATCCTTCCATACTGGGTTATTTTCTTCAATCAATCTGATTTTCCATAGACGATTCCATTTCTTGATCTGTTTTTCTCTTGTGATCGCAGATTCAGGATTGTGATGTTCCTCAAAATAAACAAGATCATGAATTTTATATTTTTTAGTAAATCCATCTACAAGCATATTTTTGTGTTCCCAAATTCTCCTGATTAAATTATCCGTTACCCCAACATAAAGAGTTCCATTCTTTTGGGAAGATAAAATGTAGACATAATATGTTTTATCATACATATAAGGTAATTATAACTTGGATCCCCGTCTTCACGAGGATGACACTTTGTCCCGTCTTGTCATCTCCCCTTTCGTCATCCTGCCCCTGAGTGAATCGAAGGGGAAGGATCCATGCATGGAAGTTTCGTTTCACTCAACATGACATGTACTGTCATTTCGAAGGAGTAAAACGACTGAGAAATCCCTTTTCTTAATTTATACAAAAGCGATTCCTCACATTCGTTCGGAATGACACAAGAATATGCTAATATATTCTTGCTCTAACTAATAATCGTTGCGCATCCAGTCCTGCTGGGTAACACGTCATTAATATTAATTCATTTTGCGGAATCGTACTGATAACCGAAGTTATATCTGGATTTACTACTTCTTTGCTTGTCACCTGATATTTATACTCCTGGTTTTGATAATACACATAAATTAGATCATCTTTACCTAAATTGTTCAGCAGGTAAAACTGGGCGTTATATTGTTGCGCCAGTAAAAAATCCCTGGCAGAATGAGCAAAAATAAACACACCTTGGTTACTGCCAGGTAATCCCGAACCTTTGGCTTGTGCCACACCTTTGGTTAAAAAATAATTGTAATTCGCTTTATTAAATGGATCAACGTTCTCGTATACATCTTCATTAATATTCAGTTTTGGAATAATAAGTCCAAACTGTGTGCTTTTAGGAATAATAATCGTATTAATATTGACATTTTGAATAATTGCCATTGTTTGAGCAATATCTTCCGTCTGCGCAACTTGGTATGTATTATATGAATTCTTATTTAACAAATATGAAACTTCAATTGCAATAATCGGAATGAATAAATACAAAAGTAAAATAAATCCAACTCCAATTAAAATTACTCCTGAATAAACAAATAATTTACCGTTTTGGAAAATCTTCACACGTTTAGGATACGGTCTTTTTGCGCTTGGCAAAACCAATTACAACACTCAATCCACCGAATAACATTAAACCGATAGCGGTATATAGAACAAATCGGGAAAATCCGGTTTCTGGTAAAACCTGTGCAGCTAAAACAGTTGGCTTTTTCGTTGGAACTGGAGTATTGGTCGGTGTATTTGTTGGAGTGAGATTAACCGTCACTCTTTCTCCAAGGGTTGAACCAGTTGGGGTTGGGATCGGAGTATTAGTTGGCGTCGGAATAGGTGTATTGGTTGGGGTAGGAGTTGGCGTTGGTAATACACCCGGAGTTGCATCAAAACCTAACCCCAAATCAAATACTAATTGTTTATTTTGATATTCGTTACCAGCATTTGGATCCATCGTGACTTTAAACTCATAAGTTCGACTTGCTCCA
>CAZZFC010000138.1:0-3490 GCA_964653325.1 uncultured Candidatus Saccharibacteria bacterium
TTTTGACTCGAGTTCAGAAACTTTAAATAGTTTTTCAATTGTTTGATCAAGGTTTTTAAAGTTAACATTAATTTTGTTGATAAAGTCAATTGTTTCTGAATCAAGTATCTCTTTTTTGTCTTCAAGTAATGAAAGATACCCTTTCATTGCTGTAATTGGGGTTCGGAGTTCATGGGCGATTATTTCAACGAAAATACTACGTTGTTTATCTAACTGTTCAAGCCGATTTCGCGCTTTTCTCTGATTCCATGCTTCTTGAGCAAGATACCGGGTTAAAAATGCGAAAAATAATATAAAAATTACCTTTGTAATTAAAGCAATTGGATGGGAAATAAACTCTTGATAATAATAACCAGGACCCCAATAATAATCATAAATAATTCCTAAAAATATGTAAAATGAATACATAACACTTATGGGAATCACCAAAATTGCGTTTTCACTCAGTGAAAATACCATTAGTGGTATAAATAATGCGAAATAAGTAGTACCAGTAAAACCCAGCGCAGGATTTAATAAAGTTGTTACAAAAAAATATAAAAAAGACGAAGTCGCAAACCAAATTCCCTCCAAATATATTATTTGTGGAGTGTTACGTTTCTTAGCTGATAAAATATGATTAAGAAAAATGCTTACGAAAACAAAAATTAACAAGCCAAACAATATTGCTAATTTAAGATTGAATGGCCATTTAAAAATTGGTGAAATAAAAAGACTCCAATAACTTAGCGAAATAATAATTAGAATTACAATCAACCATTCGGAAATTTCTAATATCCGATGGAATTTACTTAAATTATCTTCGGTTTCCAGTTTATCTTCGATCTTTGAAGTATTATTCATTGTTGATGTATTTACTTAGAAAATCAAGTACAGTTTGGCTAAACTCATTAGGATAAGCATAATATATAAAATGATTACTAGCAATCGACCAAACTTCTTTTGGTGAATGAGCTTTGGCGTATAATTCTTTAGCATCTTGAGGATTAACGATCGAATCATTCTCAGCATACATAATCAAAATTGGAACAGATATATTTTCTATTGTTATTTGAGGTAGATAATTAGCATAATCGAATCCAAATTTTAGTTTGAATATAATATCAACGAAAAATGGAACATATTTTAATTCAGGAAAAGTACTATGAAGTATTTGAGTTGCAAGTGAAGTAAGCGTTGCATAAGGAACAACAGCAATAATAAAATCACCTTTATTTGTAATTCCGACTGTATTAATGATTGTGGTGGCACCCATGGAAATCCCCATAAAACCTATCGAAAGTGATAAATTATTCTGTAGGTGACGAACATATTCGTATACTTTAGCTGCAGATTTCCACTCGGTTATTCCGAGAGTTATTGAATCTCCCGAACTCTCACCAAATCCAGGAATATCCCATAAAAACACCGAATATCCTGCATCGAATAAATATTTTGCATGGGGTAACATTAAACTTTTACCCCCGTACCCATTAATTGTATAGCCATGGGTTAGAATGATTAAGGCTTTAGGGTTGATATGATTGATATACCAACCAGCAATTGTACCTCCTTTATAATCAATGGTATGTGATTCAACTGACAAATCATAGTCAGCTGGAATTAAATTATTTTCAAAATTGAAATGTTGATCAACATATCTATTTAAAGTTTTTATCCCTAAAACAATAAATATACATAAACAAATCCCAATAATAACCGGAATTAATTTTAGTTTCATATCCCAACTTAAATCTGCTTTGATTCTTCGGGAACAATACCAGTTTCTAAAAACTTTTTAATAAATCCAATCACCTCTTGAGGTAACAAACGTGCTTTTAGAAAGAAACCGGCTGCGCCGATATTGAAGGCTTCTTTAATAATTGCCTCTTGACCTAAATTGGTAAGCAGAAAAACTGGAATGTTTTTGGTTTGGTCTTGGGATTTAATTTTTCTTAATACGTCGATTCCATTAATTTTAGGTAGCATAATATCTAATAAAATTAAATCTGGATTTGAAGTTTGTGCATTTTGGACCCCTTCCTCTCCATCGATAGCAGTTACGATATGAAAATTTGCTCTTTCAAGAGTACGAACATATAAATCGCGAACAAATAGATCATCTTCAACAAGTAATATTGTATAAATTTTTTGATTATTTAAGGTCATCTTTTTTATCTACAGTAATACATGTTGTTTGATTGTTAACCGTTGGTAACGAAAAACTAAACTTGGAACCTCTACCAACTTTACTATCTACCCATATTGTACCATGATGTAAAGTGATGATTTGCTTCGAAATATATAAACCTAAGCCAGTTCCTTTAGAACCTTGCTCAAGTACACCCGATACTCTAAAAAACTTTTCAAACATATGATTAAATGACTCTTTGGGAATTCCCTGACCAGTATCTTGAATATGGGTAATGATTAGTTCATCTTTTGAATTATATTCAATCGACACTTCAATGAATCCTTCGGAAGTATAGTTAATCGCATTCGATATTAAATTATTAATGACTTCAATAATTCTTAAAGGATCGGCGGAAACTTTAGGCATTGGGGTTTGAGGAGGTTGCCATCGCAGCTCAATATTTCTTTCTTTAACTCGATTCTGAAATTCATCAATCCTTTGAGTTAGTAGTTGAATCCAATCAACCGCTTGGAGACTTAAATTATAAGTTCCACGTTCTATGCGCGATACAGAAAGAAGGTTTTCCATTAAAGTCGCAAGTTGAATCGATGCTATATCAGCTCTTTGAATAAACCGTTGTTCATCGTCGGTAAGCTTATTCCAGGCTTCTTGTTTTAATGCATCAAGATATCCTCTGATTGCTGTAATCGGGGTTCGTAATTCATGGGCTGCCATTGAAACAAAATCTAATTTCATTAGCTCTAATTGGCGTTTTTCCGTAACATCACGCATTACAATTACTACCCCACTCGGGTCAGTGGTATTTCCAGGACTTAAGTGGAGTGGTGTATTCGTCATTTCGATAAATATTTCATTATTATTACAAATCATTTTATATTGGGGAGTTTCCTCATTGGGATCTTTAGCGTAATATAAACTATATTCTCTAGTTAAGAGAAGATCCGTCTCGGCGAGTAAATTGCCAAGTTGATCGATTTTATAAACTTTAAAAATATCATGATACTTTTTATTAACATAATCTTTTGCAGAAAGATGTGATAGTTGTTCAAAACTTTGATTGGCAAAAACAATATCTCCAGTTCTACTTAACGCGATCACAATTTCTGAAACTGAACCTAGGATTGCGTCCTCACGTTCATTGTGTTCATTTAATTTTTTTTGTTCTTCAATCAATTGTGTGTGTTCTTTTTGACGATTTTCGACTTCTTGTGAGCTACTAATTGAAATGATGGAAACGGATATAATTAAAAATAAATTTTGCCAAAAAATTATTATTGGGTTTTCGATTTGGGTAAATTGAGGAATATAAAATAATAAGTATTCCAATATAAACCAAAAAATTTCAACCGAACTTAT
>CAZZFC010000139.1:0-3483 GCA_964653325.1 uncultured Candidatus Saccharibacteria bacterium
TTTTTCTCAACCCTTACTGATCGAACTTAATGAAAAATTACCTAATCTACTTGGGATTACCTTAAATGCTAAGTGGCCTAATCAGCAATCAATTCTTACTGAAATTAGAGCTAAAATCAAGCAGATTAAGCTAAATCAAAAACCCTATCCTTTATTTACCCGAATTGAAGATACTGATTTGAATCTTGATTAAACAGAAACTGACTCGCTCCTTAAACTTGTTAGTAAATCACGAATTCCAATAAAAATTGTACCCATACCAAAAATGGTACTCATGAGTAGAATGGCCCAACCGACATATGGAATTGTAGTTAATAATGTTGTTACTAATAATCCAAATACAAATGTTAAATATGGATTTGAATTATTTGTACTAAGATTTTTCATTAATACTTTTCCGATAAAATATCCAAAAACCATTTTAGATAGATAAATTGAAATTGCCCAAATAGCAATTAAAATAATGCCAACATGGAGACCAATTACGGTCAGAAATAATACCAACGAAAACGGGAGTAACAAAAACAAGTACAAACTACCAAACCCAAATGTTTGCCCAGGTTTCTGTTCGATTGTATTAGTTAAACCATCAAAAATCTTTTTACCAAAATACATAAACAATAATCCACTCACACATAACCATCCAAAAGATAAAATCGAGGTTGTGGTACGCATTTTTTGTAAAAATTCACGAAAATTGATTGATGATAAATTGTAGGTATTGTTGGCTTGAATATAGTTTGTTTCACCATTAATTTGCGCACCGGAATCAATAGAAGCTTGTTCATTAGAAATATAGGTTAAATTACCATCAATAACAGCATTTGCACCAATATTCAGATGACCGGCATACAAATCCAGACCTTTCCCAACTTTATTATTAAGTCGGAACTCTCCCCCTGCACCATAAATTCGGCCTGAAATCTCAGCCGAATTAATAATGGTACCCCCAGCAATTAATAAACTGCCTTTAATTAATGTATCCTTATCTAAATTAATTGTGCCACCAGCTAAATGTACATTTCCTTCAACATTTGCTCCTTTGGTAGAAATCTCGCCACCAAAAATAATAATATCTTTTGTGACTTTACTACTTAATATAATGTGACCACCAGCGACGTATAAAGATCCATTAATTGGACCATTAATCTCAATATCTCCGCCTGCAACATATGCATTTCCATTAATTGTTCCTTTGATATCAACATTTTCAGCAGCGGAAATATAATCATCATTGATTGTTTTTGATTCATCAACTACAATTGAATTCTCTGAGTAATTGACTTCCGCCAAAACTAATCGATTAATACCAAAAAATGTTAAAACGGAAATTAATAGTCCGATGATTAACTTTTTCATAATGCTTAGTTTATTTTGGAAAATATAATTTGTCAATTTGATTAAGATCGTTTAAACTTTTATCCATCGAGTTCGAATTTGAACTACTACCCCCATGAACCCAACTACTCCAATGAGGACAAGCAATAAAGCATATTCTGGAATCGTGATTACTAGTGGAAAAAATCCTAAAAATAAAATTATAAGTGGCAAAATATACTGGGTCGAAAAACCAAAGCCGGCAATTTTTCCTTGTAAATAATACATAATACTACCAACGAATATCCATGCGATCACAAAAGCGGCATACAAAGGCATCGAAAAATATCCAACATTGGGTAGTGACGCAAATAATTCCATGGTTGGATCAATCGTGAAACTTGAAAGATAATGTAAAAGTGGGAAATAAACAACAAATAATATTGAATTTAAAATAATATCGATTACTTCAAAACGTTTATTCAGCTTGGTACTTAAGAATAAGACAATAATCATAAAAATGAAATATAGAGGGCTTAATGTTTGATAAACACGCGCCACTTGTGTTGATGGATTTAGTTTTTGGCCAATTGCAACTTCGAGTGAAGGATTTGTATATAAACTTGGTTTATTCCAAACAAGTTTTACCGATTTCGATCCAAATTCGCGCTGATCAACTGATAGACCACTTAACACATCGTAAGATCTTGTCCCTTCAATTAAAACTTCAAAATTAAAATCCTGAGCTCCAGTTGAATTTTCAAATCCTTGATATAAAAATCGATCTAAGCCTACAGTATCATAACTAACTTCCACTACAATTTGTCCATTTGCCGGAATTTCACCATCCCATTTTAATCCATTTACTTGACTTCCTTGCGCCCAAACCTTGGCTTTAGCATTTGGTATATTTTTACTATCAACCTTTAATACCGCATTACTAATTTCGGCATATTCGGTATTTTGTGGGAATGGAAAAGCAAAATTTATTGCACTCGGTTCATTAAGTTTATTTTCAAGTGTATATTGCGTTATGAACTTAGTTTTGAATGCTGGCTGATAAGAAAGACCTTTCTTTACAAACTCAGCTTGCATCGTAACTCGACCCACGGTTGCGATTAAATAAGTATTATCCGAATATTTTTGAGCGACTTTTCTATACATAATTTCATCCTGGTTGGAATATTCGTACAACTGCATTAGGGATGATGGAACTGTCGAATTCATATCCTGATACTCTTTAGTTACTCCACCAATCTCATCATAACCAATCGAATTGAGGAAAGGTGCACTCTGACGAACATTTCCCGAATAAATATTTTCGATATTTGAATAATTTTGCAGATAAATACTATTTCGATAATCAGCAATATTTGACATAAACATACTAAAACCAAAAATAAAAACTGTAAAAACAAAGATTAATAAAACCTTCAAAACTAAGTTATAATTAATTCTTTTAAGGTTCTTCATGATCACACTTCCGGTTTCGTTAATGATATTTGGTTTGGTTGTTGTTTCCATATTATTGATAGTAACGTATCTCAATTATTTTGCAAATGCGCTTATTTATGTAGTCTTAATCAGTGTACAATTTAGAGAATTTTCTTCTCCACCACATTCAAATTATCGTCTAAGGTATACACATACGGTTTTCCAGTTGGCATGACAACTGTTGGAATTATTTGATCGTCAATATTTTCTAAATGTTTAATAATCGCTCTTAAGCTATTATGTGAGGCTGAAATCAGTAATTTTTTACCCGATTTAATTGCTGGAGCTAACGTATCATTCCAATATGGCATCACCCGATCTAATGTTTGTTTTAAGCTCTCACCACGAGGAATTAATGTTTCTGGGACATCTTTATAGCGCAGATCATTTTTCGGGAATCTTGGATCTGCTTCATCTAAAAGTGGTGGGGGATTATCAAACCCGCGACGCCATAAAAATACTTGTTCTTTGCCAACTCTTTGTTCAAGCTCTTCATGGGTAAATGTTTGAAGCGCTCCATAACAACGCTCATTTAATCTCCAATGTTTTAAAATCGGAATCCAAACTAAATTCATTTGTTCCAATGTCAACCAAGTTGTTACAATCGCCCGAGTAAGTAAATTAGTATGTGCCTCATTAAATGTATAACCTTGTCCTATTAGCGTCTTGCCC
>CAZZFC010000140.1:0-3466 GCA_964653325.1 uncultured Candidatus Saccharibacteria bacterium
CATAGGGCTTCCCGACGGTTTCCCAATCCGCTCGACGCCGAAGAACTTTGAAGACTTTTCTCTCGAGTGCGACACCGATTTGGGGATCGTTCGGCATGGTTCCTCCTTAGTATTGCAGACACGAAGGTTCGATCTTCCACCGATAACCCCGCTTGGGTTCGACATCCGATGTGCTGATCTTGAGTTCTTGAGCAAGCAGGGTCTGCGCGCGACTGAGTTCGCTCCCATGTACTTCACGGGAGCTGATTGTTGACATCCAGATCGGTCCTCGCCGACGCTCGAGCCAGACTGAAACCATCTGGCGTTTGAACACGGTTTCGGCATGTTCATCGATCGAACGTGCCAGTCGAAGATCTTGGTCGTGTTGTCGCTTAAGTCCCTGCAGTGCTTCTTCAATGATCTGGATCGGGGACTCGTGACCGATGAGGATCACGTGAATCCGGATCAAATCATTTTCCGAAATCTGAGTAGCGTTTTGAACTCCACGGATAAGCTTTCGGACAGCAGCGACGGCTTGACTAGATGTCTCATACATGTAATTCCTCCTAGTTGGTTTCGATGCGGATTTCCCAGCGATATTGTCTCGGTTGGGATGCAATCTGACCAAGGTTCAAACCTGCCTCGTTGGCAAGTTTTTCTTTCTTTGTGTTCAGTTGTCCACCAGTGGTGAGCAACGGATCCTTGGCTGTAACCCAAACCGGCCCTTTTTTGACTTGAAGCGTGACCCAGATCTGCTGGCGACAAAATCCACCAGCGGCTCGGTTCAACAGGGCATCGATGATACCTGGACCAATCTGAATACGGGCGCGGTTCAGCGCTTCTGCAATGATCGCTCGACCCTGGGGCTTTTGGCCCACCAGGTAGATTCGCGCGAGCTGCGCATCGCTGAGGCAGGAAATTCTCAACATCAACTGGGCAAGCTTTTGGGCTTGCTGTCGTTCCTCGTGGCTCAAAGACATGATCAACTCCTTTGCTGATAAGTGCGATAAAAACAGAATCATTCGAGGATGCGTGATTGCATTCTCGGATCAAGACTATTTTCAACAGGAAGCGGATGGAGCCCGCTTCCTGTTTTGGTTGTACTACACGTTCTTGTGGCTCAGCGGCTATTGAACGGGAACTTGCAGCCGTTGAGCTGACCCGGAATCGAATCGGCTAGTACCCGGGCGGCGTGTCGGGCTGCCGCTTCGGGGTATGACGATTCGGCTAGGGCTTGGGCGATGGGCATATGGTTCTGGCTGCGTGCCAGTGCCGTCCATTCGGGCGGCATGACCGGAACGAAATCCTGCGCCCGAGTGGCTGCCCAACGCGGCCGAAGGTCGTTGACCACCTCGGTCGTTCGCCGGCTTGCCTGCATGAGCATTTCGTGTGCCGCAGCGATGGTCCCTACCCGTGCACGCTCTTC
Organism: uncultured Candidatus Saccharibacteria bacterium; assembly: GCA_964653325.1. Taxonomy (GTDB): domain Bacteria; phylum Patescibacteriota; class 4484-211; order 4484-211; genus CAZZFC01. Next base: position 1,406 of record CAZZFC010000140.1, read on the forward strand.
AGCTTGGCAGGGAATGCCGTTCATGGCTTGCGCATTGGCTGCGTTGCCCAAGGCTTGCAGTTCACCGCTGACTGGTGATATGGCGAACGAACCAGTCAGCCGATCGAACAGCGGTACGGCGAGGGCTCGCGTACCGTCCACATACTTTCCGAATTGGAACAGGGCTGGTGGTTCAGCGAGCAACCCGTTGAACGTAGAAAGCTCGTCGAGACCACGCTGCGCGATTTGCGCGCCCATGGCTGCCTGCTGCACCTCGTCGGCCTTAGCGTTGAACGCTGACATGATGGCCATCAGGGCGATCTCCCAGGGTTGGGTGATGCCGTCACGACGCATTGGAATCGCCACGAGGTCGCCATTGCTGTCGAAGCCGGCAACCTTCCAGGTCATGCCGGTACGGTCGGTGGGCATGAATGCGCCCAGAAAGTGATTGAAGTTCACTGTGTCCGCAGAGCGGACTTGGGTTGTTGCTTGCATGAGGAGCCTCCATTTCTATTTGATTTCGCCGAACGGATCGACCTCAGGCCGATATCGGCCGAGGTCACGCAAATATTGTACGAATCTTGTTGGTCCGTCACCTCCTTTCGGTGCTAAACAAGCCTGAGCTGCATCCGCGAGGACTGCCCAGGTTTCCTTGAGATCGAGATACGGTTGGGCATCGTGGCGTAAGACATCTGCTGCACCTTCTGATACATCTGCAGAGATGAGCTTTGTGATCGCAACTGCATCCGCTTGCCATGTTTCAGTTAGCTTATGGATGGCAGCCAATCGCGGTGGGACTTGAACAAACAGATCACGAGCGATTGTTGCAAGCGTAGGTGGTAAAAGTTCACGAGCTGCCCCGTTTTTCGCAAATTCCGCGAGAGTTGCTTGCGGAATCAGGATAGCCAAAACGTCTAACGCATGCCACCACTTACCGCCATCGCCACCGCATCGCGCCCAGGTTTCTTTCAACCAGTCGCCGCGTGCCTCCGCGATTCGTAAGACGATTGTCTTGATCGCCTTGTAGCTGTGCATCTCGGGTGGGATAGAAATCACGGCTGCCCAAGCTGATCGCCAATCAAATGCCGCCTCGGCTTGCGCCATGGTCACATAGATTGGGAAAACTGCTTGCAGTTCAGTGTAGATCCGTAATCCACCAGTCGCAAGTTGGTGAGCCGGTGAAACTGCCTGCAAGGCTTTAGCTGCTGTTCCGAGTTTCTCGATCATTGTCGGTGTGAGTTCCTCGGCTTTCGCAATTTCAGCCATATGCAGGACGATCACCGTACTCTGCAGCTTGATCTCTGCTTTCGCGCGGACGTCTGGGAGTTGATTATCAGCCCAGTTGTCGCCGTATTGTGAGAGTTGGACGAGGGCTTGTTCCGCCCGATTCCAATCCTCAGCTTCGATCAACCGAAGGCATGTTGCATGCAATACGGTTCGTTCCGTCAAGAGATCGTCATCGACCAGTTCGAGGGCTTCCTGTACCTTCTTGAGTAGTGAGGTAAAAGGTCGTCCGTCAAGTGCTGCCCGTAGCTCATGGTGTGGGTTGATAGAAAGCCCTTCATCGCGGGCTTTTGCCAGAATTTGACGTCGTTTGAACAACGATGCCGTGTGTTCAGCTCGATTAAGAGCTGCTTGCATGTGTTGTTCAATTTGGGTCAGGTGTGCAATGATTTGAGCCTTTCGGGCTTTCTGTTGTTGAGTTGCTATTGCAGCCATTTTGGCGATTCGCACGAGCATGTAGGCGATCCCGATTAGCAAGATTGTGCTGTAGCCGGCAACGAGAATGAACTCGTCAATCCAGCCAGCCACAACCATACCGAACGGAATCATCACGACCATAGCGAAGGCAAACAATGCCAGCATGCCCCAATCCATCGGACTGAGGCGGCGAAAAGATGTGTTCATAATACCTCCTTTATCCATGGATAGGGTTTGAAGTAAACGCAGTTAAACCTTCAAGGGGCATGAAAGTTCATTTGCGTCTACTTCAATAATTTCATGTAAACTTTTTCTTGCTGATTTATTAAATCAGCTTAGAAAGAGTTATACCCAAAGCAAATTTATTTGCGGAGGGTATAG
>CAZZFC010000141.1:0-1393 GCA_964653325.1 uncultured Candidatus Saccharibacteria bacterium
ACTTTATGAACTTTGGATGAGTTTGTATGTTTGTTCAAAGTGTGAACGGGTTCATGAGTCTGATGGAAGTCTGGTTTGGACTAGTGCTGCGGATTTACCCCGGCAGGCAGTTTTCTGGAATGGGATTGAACTTGAACTTCGTCCAGAAAGCTAAGTCGCATCAGGGGTGTTTGGCCTTCAAGCTGAACACCCCACGTAAAATTGTTTAATCTTCCTTTTTAATCCGGTAATTTACCGCTTCGGAAATGTGTTCTTTTTTAATTTCCTTCGAGTCTGCTAAATCGGCAATCGTGCGGCTGACTTTTAAGACTTTATGAGTTTAAGAGCCCGGCTCTTAATAACGGCTCCATTTCTAGTGACTTAATGGCGATAGCGAATACTAATTATAGTACATCAAGCTTACGAAGCTTGATGTCGCCGGTATATCAGGCTTACTTATCAATGGTTATTTTATCTGAGAGTGGTTCTTCGGTTGTTTCTTTAGTGTAAGCAATAAAGTTATTTAGGTTTTCATAATTACCCAAAATATAATCCGGATTGATTACTTTTTCTTTGGTGAGAATACCTGTGTTTAAGTATTCATAATAGGATGACCACTTATAGTTTTCTAATGTTTTTCCTTGAATTATCATGTTTGCTTTTAGGGGATTTTGATGAATATATCGAATTACTAGATGGAGCTGTTCTAAATCAGAAATTTCTTTAGATTTAAATCGACCTTGAAAAACACTTCCAGAATTATTGTTTTTACGATTAAAATATAATGAATAACCAATCAATACTTCAATCATAAATTTTGATATTCCGCGAGGGATTTTTTGTTTAATAACGATATGAAAATGATTTGGCATTAAAACATATGCAAATATTTCAATCGGAGGGTGTAGAGTGCCATAGAGTTGCCTTAGTTTAATCTTGAGATCAGTTGGAGACGAGTGTCTTTGTTCATCCAAGCGTTTTAAATACAGACTATATGGGTAAGAAAGTTGTTGATGCCAAGTAAGTAAATCGACAAATCTTTGACGATTCGCGTCATTAAAAAATATATCTAATTTCCGTGCACCGCGGTTATAAATGTGATAAATTTTATCGTTTTCAAATAATCTTTTAAATTTGCCTGCCATATCAACAACATCAAGCTTCGTAAGCTTATTCTTCCTTTTTGATTCGATAATTTAAAGCCTCTGAAATGTGATCTTTTTGGATTTTTTCGCTTCCTGCTAAATCGGCAATGGTACGACTCACTTTTAATACTTTATGAATACTACGCGCGGAAAGTTTAAAATTGGTAGCAATTGAATTAAGAAATTCCGTTAACAAATCATCCAATTTACAAAATGTTTGAATGTGCCGGGGGTTCATATTGGCGTTAATCGAAATTTTGGTTTCTTTA
>CAZZFC010000141.1:1403-3459 GCA_964653325.1 uncultured Candidatus Saccharibacteria bacterium
TGGTTTTGAATTCCACGGGCATTTTGAATTTGAGTTCGGGCGTTGATTGTCTCAGAGTAACTTTCCTGAACAGGTTCCAAATCCGTCTGGAATAAAATATCTTTGGGTTGGGTATCTTTCACAAAAACTTGCAAATCAATGCGATCTAAAAGGGGACCAGATAACCTTTGCTGATAAGCATAAACATGTTTGGGTGAACATGTACATTGCTTGATAGCACTGTTAAAGTATCCACACGGACATGGGTTACTCGATGCTACGAGCATAAACGAAGCCGGATATTGCAGTGATCCAATTGCGCGGGTGATGGTTACGATGCCATCTTCCATGGGTTGACGTAAACTTTCTAATACTGATCGGGGGAATTCCGGAATTTCATCTAAAAACAAAACTCCTCGATGTGCCAAACTAATTTCACCAGGATGCAGAGTTGATCCACCACCGATTAATCCCACGCGACTTGTTGTATGGTGAGGCGTACGAAATGGGCGACGGGTAATAAGGGGTACATCGGCTTGTAATTGATGAATAATGCTGTAAATTTTGGTGACTTCGAGTGATTCTGCAATATTTAGTGTCGGTAAAATATTCGGTAAACAGCGCGAAAGCATGGTTTTGCCCGATCCAGGTGGACCAATAAATAATAAATTATGTCCACCCGCTGCGGCGATAATCAGCGCCCGTTTGGCAATCGGTTGGCCTTTGACATCTTCCAGTACATAATCCGGTAGAATTTCGTCGGGATTGATCGAATAATTATTAGATTCAATCGGAGTAATTAAAACAGTTTGATTTAAATGTAAGATCAGTTGTTTAAGTGATTTCACTGGATAAATGGTAATCCCATCAACGATGGAAGCTTCTTTGGCGTTTTGTTCGGGTACAAAAATTTCGGTACAACTGGTTTCCTTGGCTAACATTGTTAACGGTAAAATTGCGGGTGTGGATTTAACCCCGCCATCAAGCGAAAGTTCACCGACAAACATCATCTTACTCGTTACATTTTCCGTAACTATTTTTCCCATGGCCAGTAAGATTCCAACCGCAATGGGAACATCATAAAATGGTCCTTCTTTAGGTAAATCTGCAGGTGCTAAATTCACTGTGACCTTGTATTTAGTAAATTCAATTTCTGAGTTTTCGATTGCCGTATGAATCCGATCCCGGGCTTCATCGGCTGATTTACTAGCAAGTCCCACAATCCGAAACGCCCCGAATCCTTTTTTGGTAATATCAACTTCGATGGTGACCAGGCGACCATCAATTCCAACAACAGCTCCGGATATTACTTTTGCTAACATATGTATTTATTTAACTTTCTAGCTTTAGTGGTAAATGTTGGTGTACTCATTTGATTTAGTCCTTTGGTTTTGGTTAATGAAAAACCGAATCGATTATTCTCACAATCTGTTAAGGAATGTTCCTTTGAAGATTGCACTACGAAGTCATCACTGTCGAAATACGGTGAATGTTTTTGATGATTAAGTCCTAATTTCTGCGACCATTCCCAAATTTTGTTTTCTGTTGATTTGATAGTGACCCAAATACCATATGCATATATATCAAGGGTTATGGTTGTATCCGAAGATTTGTAATTAAGTTGTATTTTTTCGATAGTGTTTTCCAGCCGATACAAATAATATTTTTGAATTTCTTGCTGGAGTTGAAAAAAGTTATGACCTTGATAAATTATTTTTGGAGGATTTGATTTGCGATAATTGACAGGTTTTGACGGATGAAGTTTTGCTTCATAAAATAAATTATCATTAATTAAATCGAATGAATAGGTAACTTTAACTTTTACTAATTCATCGGAGTCCCAGATTTCATCTCGGAGATGAAGGATCGAGGTTTTGGGAATATTCAGTTTTTTTAAAGTATAGATTACTTTGCGAATATCACTTATCAGGTAACGAACTTCGCTAACTTGGATTGACATATGCATAGTATATACTACAATATATATATCAAGTCAAGACGTAGGGCTTAGGATTGAAAAAGATAGGGGATTATTCGGTCAGGAACAACCCCCTGTGTTAACATATTTCACCTTCAC
>CAZZFC010000142.1:0-3448 GCA_964653325.1 uncultured Candidatus Saccharibacteria bacterium
AATTGGAATATGAATTAGTAGCTACCTAACCTAATTGAAGTGCGAAACTTGTGATTGTATTCATTTAAAATGAATACTTCATTCAAAATTCCAAAATCAGTAGTATTCTTTCGACATTTATAAAATATTTGATCTTTTGTTTGATAAATAACATCTTGAGCTTTAATAATTCTAATATATTGAAAAATAAACATATACCAATTTCGATACCGAAAAATAATTTTAATTAGTAGTAGTATTCTTTGAAAAATTCGTTTTATATTTGAATACATAAATATATGGCGGGGCCGACGAGACTCGAACTCGCGACTTCTGCCGTGACAGAGCAGCGCTCTAACCAACTGAGCTACGACCCCAAATATGCTTGATACTATCAAATGGTTGAAACAACGTCAAATAGATGATAGCATAAATAATGATGGATAAAGGTTTTAAAATATTATTTGATAAAACGATATGTGTTCAATCAAATTATACATTCACATCTTTTGTTCACAGAATATGTACAAAGGTGGTGATATATATATGGAAATAGTAGCAATATTAGTCGTTGGTTTTTTAATTTATGTATGGTTTTTATATAATCAGTTAGTTACTGCAAAAGTGAGGGTTGATGAAAGTTGGTCAGGAATAGATGTTCAATTAAAACGCCGTTCGAGTTTAATACCAAATTTAGTTGAGAGTGTTAAAGGTTATGCACAACATGAATCTAGTGTTTTTGAAAAAGTTACCGAAGCACGATCTCAATTAATGAATGCTCAAACGCCGGGACAAAAAGCCGAAGCAGATAATGTATTATCTGGAGCATTAAAATCATTATTTGCGGTAGCTGAAGCTTATCCTGAACTAAAAGCTTCCGAGAATTTTAAGCAGTTACAAGCCGATTTAACTGATACCGAAGATAAGATTGCTTATTCGCGTCAGTTTTATAATCAGAATGTGATGGATTATAACGTTAAGATACAAATGTTTCCTAACGTTATTGTTGCGAATATGTTTAATTTCAAATCAAGAGAATTTTTTAAAGCAACCGAAGAAGAGCAAAAGGATATTAATGTTAACTTTACTTCTGAAACAAAGTAGCTTGATTAATTTGATTTATCTAAAGAAGAATCCAAGGAATAACCAAGGATTCTTTTTTAGTTTATTAACACTTCACGATTAATCTTAATTTTGCTAGGATATCACATATGAAGATTGATATCGAATATATCTCAAAGTTAGCTGCCTTGTCGCTTTCTGATGAAGAGACAATGATTTTTTTACCTCAATTGAATCAAATTCTTGAATTTATTAATAAATTAAATGAATGTGATACCCAGGATATTGATCCTACCTTTCAAGTTACAGGAAAAATCAATGAATTTAGGGACGATATTCCTCAAGACTCATTATCTCAGAAAGATGCGATTTCTAATGCAAATCAAACTAAAGATGGTTACATTGTTACGAAAGGAGTTTTTGATGAATCTACATAATTTAACAATTCGAGAAATTATTGAAGGTTATACCCTACATAAATTTTCGAGTACGGAGTTATTTGCAGAAATCCTTGGTCATATTGATCAAAATGAAACGAAGATTAATGCATTTATTACAAACCGCACTACAGAAGAAATATTCTCTGACGTAACGGATAATCTAATAGCAATACCAATCGCACATAAAGATATATATTCAACCCAAGGCATTGAAACAACGGCTGCTTCGAATATTTTAAAAGGTTATATTCCTCCATACAATGCGACAAGTGTGAAACGATTGTCTACTAATAACTTTATCACTATCGGAAAATTAAATTGTGATGCATTTGCACATGGAGCAACCGGTGAAAACTCTGATTTTGGACCAACCTTAAATCCCTATGATTTAACTAAAACTCCAGGTGGTTCATCCTCAGGTTCCGCTGCTGCTGTTGCGGCAGCTTTTGTACCGGTTGCTACTGGGACAGATACAGGTGGAAGTATTAGATTACCCGCAAGTTTTACGAATACGGTTGGAATTAAGCCCACTTATGGACGAGTTTCACGGTATGGCGTTATTGCAATGACGTCATCTACTGATTCAATTGGTCATTTTACAAAAACCGTTTGGGATAATGCATATATTCTTTCAAAAACTGCCGGATTTGATCCGCTTGATGCGACAAGTTCTCATGAGCCTGTGCCCGATTATTTATTGGAAATCGATAAAAGAATTAACGGTGTAAAAATTGGAATTCCACGTGAATATTTATTAAATATTGATTCTGTAATACTTAATAAATTCAATGAAGCAATCGATATCTTAAGCCATTTAGGAGCTGAAATCGTTGATGTTTCCTTACCTAGTACCGAGTATGCGATTAATGCATATTACATAATTACACCCTCTGAAGTTAGTTCAAATCTCGCCCGATTCGATGGAATTCGATATGGTTTTGATCGCAGTAAATTTGGTCAAGAAGCCAAACGTCGGATTTTAATAGGAACTTATTGTTTGTCAGCCGGCTATTATGATGCGTATTATTTAAAAGCCCAAAAAGTTCGCACTTTAATTATTAATGAATTTAAAAACACTTTTAAAAATATTGATGTTTTGCTGGCTCCAGTTTCGCCAATCATGCCGCCAAATATTGGAGAGTTAACTAATGATCCACTCAAATTGTACATGATGGATGTCCTTACTGTGCCAGTTAACCTTGCTGGTATTCCATCTTTATCCGTGCCAGCAGGATTTGATAATAATTTACCGATTGGGATTCAAATAATTGGTAATTATTTTAGTGAAAAATTGCTATATCAAATTGGACAAGCCTTTGAAACAGAAACTCAATATTATAAACAAACACCCAAGATTACGGAAAGGAACAATGAATAACTACGTTGCCGTTATCGGGCTAGAGATTCATATTCAATTGAAAACCAAATCTCGAATGTTTGGGAATGCTTCTAATGATGTATGGCAAACGTCACCCAATAGTATTACCAGTCCAGTCGATATTGGTTTACCAGGCGCATTACCGGTTCCTAATAAAGAGGCGATTCGCTATACTCAACAGTTCGGTTATGTACTAGAATGCACGATCAATAAACAAAGTAAGTTTGACCGGAAAAATTATTTTTATCCAGATTTGCCTAAGGGTTATCAGATTTCGCAGTACGATGAGCCTTTTTGTAGTAATGGTTTACTCGATATCAAAGTAAATAATCAAGTTAAAACTATCCGAATCAGAAGGATTCATTTAGAAGAAGATACCGGTAAATCACTCCATATTGATGGGCGTACATTACTTGATTTTAATAAATCAGGGACACCGTTAATGGAATTAGTTACCGAACCTGATTTTGCATCTGCCGATGAGGCGTCGGAATTTGCCAAAATTATTCAAGAAGCGGTAGTAATTTTAGGAATTAGTGATGCTGATATGGAAAAAGGGAACATGCGATTAGAAGCAAATATATCCGTT
>CAZZFC010000143.1:0-3428 GCA_964653325.1 uncultured Candidatus Saccharibacteria bacterium
ATAAACTTGGCGATAACAATTTTCAATGGTAAAATAAAAATATGCGTGATGTCGTATCTGATTGGATAACATTGATAACGGATGGGATTGTAAATTCTTTAAGAAGTATTTTGGATTTTTCACCAAAACTAATTGGTGCTGCTTTAATTTTCTTTTTAGGTTGGATTATTGCAAAACTTGTTAAACGCTTAGTTATTAAAATTTTAGATATTACCCAACTTGAGCCTTTTTCGGAAAAAGTTGGGATTTCAAACGCCCTAAAACAAGTGGGTGCATCAATCACTCCAATTGAACTGCTTAGTGAAATTATTCGTTGGGCAGTGGTTTTAATCTTTCTAAATCCGACAGTTGAAATCCTTGGACTAACCCAAATCACAGTAATCATTAATGATGTGTTGCTTTACATTCCAAGAGTTATTGTTGCAGCTTTAATTTTAATGTTAGGAATGATCTTTGCTGATCTTACCGCACAATTTGTTAAAAGTACTGCAGCCGCGTTCGGGAGCACAACTGCAAATGCTTTAGAAGTTGTAACTAAATATTCGGTAATAATTTTCGTAGTGTTAGCATCATTAAGTGAACTTGGAATAGCTCAATCCTTAATTGCAACATTATTTACAGGATTTGTAGCAATGTTTGCAATTGCTGGAGGATTAGCATTTGGTTTAGGAGGGAAAGATTTGGCAGCGGAAATTTTAGAAAATTTAAAGAAAAGTCTACAAGAAAAAAGGACTTATTGAATTAGCTATTAATTTCGGAAAGTAGGACTCCTTCAACATTCAGACCTTTGGGACTGAAAAATTCAGTTAATTCACTTTTGATTGTTTCTTCAATTACTTTTCGATCCGACATTATTACATTATCACGATTATATTTCGCAATAACTTGACGAATTCGACTACGACTTACGGGACGAATAATTTTACTTACAAATCGATCTCCAACGGATTCCCATAATTGGGGTAACATATTTTTATTGATTCGAATTAAGATGGTGCCATAAATTGTAATTAATTTATTGTCTTGAGTTACCGCTTTAATTGGTTGATCGCCAAATATTTCAGGATTATCAAGATCTACCCCTTCTTTAATATCATATTCTAAAGTTTGAGCATTAAATAATTTCGCCACTTGCCAAAATGGAACTTTTAAATGTAATCCTGGTCCCCATATTTTATTCAAAATACCTCTACCGCGATCATAAACACATGCCACATGACCAGGTGGAACACTAATAAAAAACCCCCCAACAACTTCATCAACTAAAATCGAAACCACTAATTTATCTAACATAATTTATGTATAATTATAACTTGTTTGAATTAAATAGCAAATTAACCGCATTATCAAGGCCTATTTTCAATATGTACTTGCCGATACCATTCATAACATGCAATTGAAGTAGCAGTTGAAACATTTAAGCTCTCTTTTATTCCAACCATTGGAATATGTATTATTTTGGTACTTTGATCAATTAATGATTGATTTACACCGTATATTTCATTCCCAACAATTAATGCACATCGATTAGGAAATTCAATTGAGTAAATATTTTTAGATATTTCGTTTGATTCTAAAATAAATATAGGTATATTCTCTGAGTTTATTTGTTTTACTATGATGTCAATATTGGGATAATAAGCCCATGGTATAGACAATTCTGCTCCAAGTGCGGTTTTGTGTAGTTGTTTTTGGATCCGTTCAATTTCCCATGGTTTTCGTGGGTCATTAGAAAGAGTGGGGTAAGGTGTAATACCAGTTATATATATTTTTCTAACACCAACACAGTCTGCGATTCTAAAAATTGACCCAACATTATATAAACTTCGAATGTTATCTAAAATCAAATATAGTTCGTTTTTCATTATGAAATTGTATCCTATATAATCTCACCCCGGAAGCTTTTAACTCCCGGGGATGAATGTTACTCATTTGTTCTTTCAGGCAATCTGACAAATAACCGCCAGATTATGAGTATCAAAGCCATAATCGCAAACACCCAAACTTTATGCTGTCCAACACCTTGGCCTACAAGTAGGTACATAATTACGGTACCTGCTTGGGAGAACATCTGAATTGTTGAAAGTACCGTAGCTCGAGATTTTTCATCAAGCCCATGGTTTTCGATTTTGTAGAAGTAGGGTTCGCGTGATAGGGCAAAACCGATCACCAGGATTGGCATCAGAACTCCAGCAACTAGGCCTAATACTGTAGTTTTTAAGAGTATCGCCAATACTCCAAAACCAAAGCCAATTCCTGGAATCCAAGTCGAGATATATAGATAGCGTCGTCTTCCTCCTTTGATTTGGCTGATTTTCAGTGCAAACGCAATTATTACTATTTCGATTGCGACGGCGAACGCATGAATCCACCCAAACACAGTTGGTTGGAATCCCAGATCTAGGAGTAAACCTTGATATAACCACAAACCAACTACTCCGGAAGCCTGTACAATTGCCTTATCAAGGGCAATTATCGTAAGTGGTTTATCAACTCGAAGTAATCGAAATCCCGCCAGTGGATGAACCTTATTCACTAGATGATTCTCTGTTGGCGCTTCAATCATCCTTGGTTCATGAACAAACAGTATCAAGATTGATGCTGTTACAAATGGGATAATCATCAGCCGCATTGGAATCTGAAGTCCAAACTTCCCTGCGATCATCGATCCTAGTGGCGTTGCAATCAGTAGTGCCATCATCTTAACGAGTCGGTAATTTCGATAGAAGGTTGCGGCTTTCTCAGCCAGATCATCCTCCTTTGGATAAAACAAAGCTCGGATTAAACCGACTATCCAAGTCAATAATTGGAAACGGTATTTCTTGGGTACAAAGGCGTTGTTAACTGAGCTATCGGCAAAGACGACTGCGCGAATGAGTGCCTTGTCTGCTCCAGAGATGAGTGAAGCACCAAGAGCAACTGTAATTTCGGCAATTGCAAATACTCTTAGATCAGCTTTTAGTGAGTAAACACAAAACCCAATTCCTGCGATTAACGTTCCAATTGCAATCGACACTTTACGGCCATATCGATCGGCTACAAAGCCAGTTGGAACTTCGAAAAGCCATAAACTGGTCATGAACAAAGCTTGTAACAGAAATACCTGTCCTTCGGTAATTTTGCCCCAAATCGTGTAGAAGGGGATTAAAAGTCCACCGATCAGGTGGAAGTTACTGGCAAAACCCGATACCAGAAGCATCCGACGTGATGATTTGAGATTCATGAGATTCCTCCAGATTGTAGATTGGGATTTGCTTAATTAAATTAGTAAGTTGCGATATTTGGCCTAACCGTGAGGTTTGAGACCAATTACCGCTGTTATTTTTTATCGAAAGGGAAAAGAGAGATAACAACAAACGTTGATCCCAAACCAACGTTAAGTACCCCTGGGGTACCAGCTTGGGATTTACAATTCATAATTTGTCGGA
>CAZZFC010000144.1:0-3415 GCA_964653325.1 uncultured Candidatus Saccharibacteria bacterium
GTGGGGTTTACCTTTGCAAAACCGCTCCACGCTGGGCATCTGATTCATGTATCGTGGGCTGAGCATATTCGCAGGTCACTATCCTCTTCAGAACACCTTTTTGTAGAGTCAAATGACCTTGGTTTGCGAGTTTACCGTACATTGGTAGCACTGTGTGCAATGTTTCAGTGTGAAATGCCGGAATTAGTTCATCTGATTAAAACCGGTGTTGTGACAAGTGACATAGTAACGGAGGTTTATAGAAATCGAGACAATAATCCGACACAGCTTAACGAGACTGTTTATACGCTAAGTCTTGATAACAGTAGGGTATTTAATGGGTTAGCACAAACACAGGTCGAAATTCTGAATAGATTTGGATTTCAATCTATTCGGCTTATTTCGGACTCTGAATGTCTAAACCATTGGACTACCGTAGCGTCAAGGTTTGGCAAGGGCTGGCAATGGCTGGGATACCAATTTCTGCATTACAAAGTAAACGATGCAGACATCACACAGCTTCTAACCAAGAGAGGCGAAATTACAGCCGTTGCCGCACGTCTTTCTTTTTTGGTTGAAGTTCAACACCAAATGGAAAGACCTTCAACTGTTGTTTATGTGGATGGAGATCTGAGTGTTAAGAATGCTGTTGAAATCGCCAATCTTCTATACGACTCACCAATGTATAGTGTGGAAGGAGTAGGAGTAGGATTCAATATGCAAATTGGAACCGGTACTTCAGGAACACTGCCTACATTGCAAGATTTGGAGTCAATTCTGTCAGAGTATCTTCCTCAAGGTAAAGACGTCTCACTAGTTGAAGTGCTCTTTTGGTTTTTGCATACACGTTATGCAACAGCAAAAGGACACCGCGAAGTTTCTCAAAGGCGTAGCCAGCAGCAGGGTTTGGCATTCTACGACTATAGAAATGTTGAATCTTTCTACCGAGATCTGGAGGTTGCACGCAGTGAGCTTGTAGCATTCGGTAAAAAGGTTAGGGAAGTAATTGGAATGCTAGAAACCTCTCGTAAGGTTTCGCCACCATTAAGAAGTGGTGACGCGCTATCGCAGAGGCTTCAGGGATTGATCTATAGATCAAGGGGACTTTTTAGTGCCATGTCGGTTGATGATATCCTTCCAAAGATAAAACCCGCCTTAACATACGACTCGGCATTGAGAAGATTCAGGCAACAACTGTTGCAGTTAAATGCAAGCGAAACGCTTGTTGAAGATGTTGTATCTCGGGCAATGACATCAGGTATTACGTCAGCAGTTGAACTGGCTGCGTTTGCACTTGCCGAAGGGCTCACTGTCCCACAGGAGAATGCCTTTGTTCTTGGGGTTGTAAGAAGTACCGTTCACGAAAACCTGTTCTCTCGAGGATACTCAAGAGAGGAAACGGCATATTGGGCGCCATCATACTTAAGTGGCGAACTATGTCTTGTTCGGAAACGAAGTATGTTTTTCGAACTTCTTCAAGATCTAGTCGATCACGCTGTATCAATAGTCCAGGTCGATAGTAGTTATGCAGACGTACTACTGAAAGCAATTTACAGGTGTAGATCAATGTTTTTCCAATCTAAGGGAGGTGATTATCATGAAAGTAGCCATGACGGGATATGAAATATCCTTAGAAAGTGGTGTCGGAAAATTTATCTTAAAGGTAGGTGGTGCGTTAAAAGCCGCAGGGCATGATACACACTACATCGCCTCTAAGGCTAGTCCGGATGTAGCACGTAATCAAAGCGTTCACTTTGTTCAGCAAGGGATTGACCCTAATAGAGCCCCAAGGAGTTATATTGAGGGTCATACAGAGCATTCTCGGCAAGTCGAGCAGATGTTAAGTACGATTGGTGCCGACGTTTTGTTTCGAAATGAGTTTGCACCAGTTCGTAATGATGTGTTTGCTACTCATCTTGTTTATCCCGCTTGGCTAAAGGCTTTCGAAAGAAGTAAGCAGTATTTTTCACCCAAATTTCGGAAGAATATGGAAATTGAGTCAAGTCGTGTGTATCATCTGTATTCAGAAAGAGTTCAGGTGGAAAGTGCGCGGTTGATCGTTGCCTTATCAGGCCAATGTGCGAGTGATATGGTGAGTCATTACGGGATTGCTGATGAACGTATGGTTCGTGTGTACAACGGAGCAGATTTGTCGGAGTTCTATCCAGTGAGTGATGAGTATCGCGGTGAACTTCGCACTAAGTTTGGGATTAAACCGCATGAGACCGTACTTGTTTTCACTGGGTTTAACTTTGACCGTAAAGGGTTACTTCCCTTGCTTATGGCTATGAAGATAGTTGTAGGTAACAATAAAGCTGTTCAGTTACTTATTGCAGGTAGCCCTCGCGGAGATTTCTTTAGGGAAGCTGCATCCAGTTTAGGTGTCGAAGACCATGTGAGATTCTTGGATTCTCTAACAACTGATGCAGTGCGTCAATTGCTTAACGCAAGCGATATATTCGTACTTCCATCGTTCTATGACCCCTGCCCATTGGTTGTCTCTGAGGCAATTGCGTGTGGCGTACCAATGGTTATTAGTAGACAGGTTGGACAGAGCGACTTCTTGATAGACGGTCTTCACAGTGAAGTCGTTGATGACCCACGCGACATAGAGTCGTTAGCAGATGCAATCCAGCGCTTAACTGGTGACGAATTGAGGCGTGAAACGATGAGAGCTACATTGCTTCAGCTCTCTACAGTGCACCAATGGGATAGTACAACCACGCCAATTGTTGGTGCAATAGGTAAAGTCTTTGATTAGTCACAACGGGGGGTATTATTGCATTCGTGCACTAGTGCCCCCCATACTTTTACTGGTATAATCAATGGATAATGTCGATAGTCGAGGACTCAATAAATTCTTGTGGTTTTTGCAAAGCTGAAGTTAAAAAAACACAAGAAATATTTCGTACGAGGTACTCTCGTTTGATTTACCCGTTAGCACCCATGATATTTGAGAACGTTATGGTCATCCCTATTCGTCATGTATCTATGATTGAAGATCTGACGCCAGAAGAAATCGTAGATATTTTTGAGGTTGTTGGAAAAGTACATGCGTATTTTACTGAATTTCATAACACTACAGCATATAACCTTTTTATAAACAACGGGTCTGCCTCAGGTCAACATGAACCCCACGTGCATTTTCATTTCTTTGGAAGATCCGAGGATGAGGAGATAAGCCCGTACAAAAAGCTAAAGAATCCTGACAAATATCCAGTTCAGAGCCTTTCTGCAAATGAACTTGAAAGAAGAGTTCGAGAGATATCGGAAAATATAAGGTTTTAAGCTTTCGCTTATTGCACAAACTCAACCGGAATTGATTCATCTTTCCAAAACGCGCCTTTTTTGTAACGATACTTTGGGAGTGGGGTAGCTTTCTAAAGGAGTTTAGAACTGCAATTATTGATAATGTGTATTATATTCCGAAATACCC